>CAIXTV010000112.1 GCA_903922465.1 uncultured bacterium | reverse complement strand
TGCTAAAGAGACTGATATTACCCATATCCTTCATCGAAAGATCGATAATTTATCGGGAGGTGAAATACAGCGAGCCACCATTGCCCGCACCTTAGCCACAAAACCAACTATTCTTTTGCTCGACGAACCTTTGTCTTTTCTCGATATTCAACTTCGAAAAGGCATGTTGTCCTTGTTACACAAATTAAACAGAAACGGTAAAACCATTATACATGTAACCCATGATTATGAAGAAGCGCTGGCTTTATCTAATAAAATAGCAATAATCGAAAATGGAAAAATAATTCAGCAAGGTAGCCCAAGCGAAGTTTTTCAACATCCTGCTTCTTTGTTTGTTGCCAACTTTGTTGGTATTTCAAATTATTTTAATGGCACCCTTCTTCCCACTGAAAATAGTATAAGATATAGATGTTTCGAGACTTCAGGTTTGAAAATATATTTAAACACAAACGAATCAAAGAAAGTACAGGGAAATATAATCATTCCAATAGAGGCAATTACCATTCATGAAAAAAAGCCTGAAAATGCTCCCATAAATTCATTTCAGGGCATTATAAAAGAAATATTTCAAACCAAATCTGGTCTTGAAATCATCATTGGTGTTGGAATTGAATTATCGACTATGGTCAAACCGTTTGAGGTTGAAAATGATGTTCTGATGGCTGGAAATAATATATGGATAACTATTAAGCCGGAAGCTATACTGTTTATAAAGAAGGATTGATTTATATTTGAAATAAAAGAACAAATAAAGCATCTATGAACGAATGAGGAAAGAGAACACGAAATTCCTGTCCCAACAGTGTAAAACATTATGCTATAGGGCTCCTAGGTTAATTTAAGAGATTGGTACTTTAATAGACTTTTATTGGATTAAATCCCATTCTTATAATTCATATTGTCCCCCCAGCTGAAGCACAAGGGCATTGAAAAAACTTTAGGAAATTTGAATTACAGCTTTTTCAAATTCTTATTCACAAAGAGATACCTCTTAAAGATGTTGAGAAGCCACTCCCATAGTAAGTCTTGGTTCAAGCAAATTAAAATCATCAGAGTCGACCCATCCGCTTCCGTTAAAATCGGAATTGACAAAGCCTGTTATGCCGGTAGTGAGGAAAGGCTCGAAAATATTGAAATCATCGGCATCGACCCATCCTCCCTGTTCTAAATCGCCGAGGAAGAAGGCATATAAGGGGGGATTTGTAGAAACCTGGGCTTGAGGGTTGGTGCCATAAGCCTGAAGCATGGAGGTATTGAAATAATAGTCGATCGTTGATGAACTGAAGGGGACGGGAATGGCTGACCAGGTTTCCAAATGATTGCGGCTGCGCACCCTGATGTAATAGTTTCCACTCCATACCGAAGAAACCTGAAAGGTAGCCAAACCTGCTGTGGATAAATCGATGCCTCCTATACTCACTCCTGTTGGGGCATAGGGATAGTTTTCGCCAAAGAGGTCGACCTGAATTCTGTCGGCAACTCCATAAGCCCATTTGGGTTCGCCCGTTAAACCATCTTTTGCTTCTACCATCATTTTGCTGACATCATCAAACAATCCTTCTAAAAACAAATGGAGATTGATAGTTTTATTAAGTACTATGATAACCAAAACGGCTAATCGGTTCTGACTCTCGCATCCTTCGATGGTTTGACTGGCATAATAGGTGTTGCCGTGAACCAAAATTGTGGTGGGTGATAATAAATTACCGCCAATGGCTGCATCGTACCAATTGACATCTGTTCCTGCGGCTATTAAATTGGCAACGGTAGCATTTGAATAAAAAGTTTGTACGGCATCTCCTGTGGGTGGAGGGTTGTTTATAGAAGTGATTACGGCACTTCCTGCCATAAGGGCGACACAATAGCAGCCATCGGAAGTGGTCAGGACAGTGTAGGTGCCTGCAATATTTTGATTTCCGAAGGTGAGAGGAGAACCTGTCCCCAACAGCGGAAGTCATATTGCTGTGGTTCCATCCTTGTATAACTGATATTTAACGCCTGCCTGAGAACCACTCAAACCTATCACTATTCCTGAACTACCGGCACAGAAACTACCGCTACCCGTTACGGTGAAAACAGTTGGGGTTATGCAAATGCTTGTAAATTCATCGGCTCCGATACCGGGAATCGACAGACTGCGAACCTCATTATCAATATCCTGTGTTATTCCGCTAATATAAGTACCCTTCCCGTCGAACAAACAATTTGTATTTACATTTAAGTGCAAATTGGCAGTAGAGATAAAATTAAGTGCCATATTCAGCGAATTATTATCCATGGAAGTTCCATTCATCCAGTCGGTCAATGAGCTTTTATTGCTATTTGCATAGTTTCCTGTATAATTATTAGTCCCGGCGGGGATGTAAATATCATTATAATCGGATGAAGCTAAAGTTCCTACTGCTGCATAATAACAATATCGTGAAGAATTTGCACTTGCAGCTGAGGTATTGTAGAAAATATTATTCTTTACATTAGCCAATCCACTCACCACACTGATTACAACGCTTGAAGGGTTTGCCCCTGTTGCTATCCAGGCAGTGTTATAAAACACATTCACCGTGCCGGTATAGCCATTATTATTGATTGAAATTGCCTTACATAAAATAGTGGGAGTAGGTGATGTTATGCCATGCGAAAAACCCCAAATCATATTGTTATTTAAAGAAGCTGTATATCCTGCAGGTTCATCAATCCGTATTCCAATTGGAGCAGAGTTGGTTGAAGAGCCGGTTACTTTGAGATTGAAAATTTTGGAATTACATATTTGACTTAAGCCCGGGCAATTACTAAAAAATATGCCTCCAATATTTTTAGTGCCTGTCATAGTGATATTGCCAACTTCACATGCCGTAACATGCATATTGCTTATATCATCACAACGTAGTCCCCAGGTTGCTCCTGAGCCAATACCTCCAATGCTGTTGGCATAGGTTCCGATTTTGCACGAATCGATAACACAATTCTGATCAGGAAAAGTGGCTGATAGAGCTTGTAGCCATATTCCCATAAAACTATTATCAATATTTACTTTGTGATAATTGTTATAAGAATTGGCTCCTGAAGCAGAGCTAACTGCTATTTAGCTAAATAATAATGCTTTAGCAAATTATTTGGAGTGGAAGCTTCAAATAGGAAAAACCGCGTGAGACTTGCCGCCATCCACACGGTTTTTCTTATTCTGCTTATTATTAATAGATAATGCCATTTTTATATTCTTGTTTATGCGTTCTTTTTATGATTTATTTACCTGTATTTTCCCATGTTTCGTATCTGCATTTTATATCAACAAACAG
>CAIXTV010000111.1 GCA_903922465.1 uncultured bacterium | reverse complement strand
CCTGTATTTTCCCATGTTTCGTATCTGCATTTTATATCAACAAACAGTAAAAACCCATGCTGAAACCATTTTATGATATTTTGTAAGGAAAATATGATATTTTGTAAGGAAAATATGACATTTTGTAAGGAAAAAATAATATTTTGCAAGGAAAATATATGAATTTGAACTTTTGAAATGCATCATACACCTGGAATTGAATGGGTTATTGGGTTAATGTGTTCTTGCTTATTAAGTAGCCCTTTGTGAATCTTGGTGCTTTTAGAGCCTTAGTGGCATTCTTTCTTTGCCACCAAGACGCAAAGGCTCAAAGAAACGCTAAGGAAGAAAATACATCACTAAATCAACAATTCACTAAATCGCCAAATAACTATGGGTTAATAGGTTAATGTGTTATTGCTTATTAAGAGCTCTTTGTGAATCTTAGAGTTCTTAGAGTCTTAGTGGCATTCTTTCTTTGCCATCAAGACGCTAAGGCTCAAAGAAACATTAAGGAATAAATACATCACTAATTAACTGAAGGATAAATAAGTTAAAGGGTTAATGTGTTATTGCTAATAGGTAGCTGAAATAAATATGACCCCAAAACTCATAACTCATAACTCATAATTCATAATTCATAACTTATAACTTATAACTCCCCCTGCTACTTTTCTACCCACTTCCGGGCATTCACAAAGGCCTCAATCCATGGAGTGATTTCGTCTTGTGGGCGATTTTCGGGATAATGTGCCCATTGCCAGGGGAAAATAGCCCTTTCGAGATGGGGCATCATGGCTAAATGTCGTCCATCTTCGGAACATATTGCTGCTGCATTAAACATCGAACCATTCGGATTGCCCGGATATTGCTCATAAGTGTATTTCATTGGGATTTGATAGCTGTTTTCTTCTTCAGGGAAGTTAAACATGCCCTCTCCATGTGCAACCCATATCCCCAAACGGCTTCCTGCTAAAGATTTCAGCATCACACTGTTGTTTTCTTGAACATCAACATTGATAAAACCTGATTCGAATTTGTGAGATTGGTTTAATTGCATAAAAGGTTTCTTTTCGGGCTGAGTAATCAGGCCCAATTCGACCATCAACTGACAACCATTGCACACGCCCAGACTTAAAGTATCGTCTCTTTTGTAGAAGTTTTCGAGGGTTTTGCGAGCCTGTTCATTATATAAGAATGCACCTGCCCAGCCTTTTGCAGAACCCATTACATCTGAATTGGAAAATCCACCCACAAACACTATCATATTGATGTCCGTCAGATTTTCTCTACCACTTATCAAGTCCGTCATGTGAACATCCTTCACATCGAAACCTGCTTTATATAAAGAGTAAGCCATTTCGCGATCGCCGTTCACTCCTTTTTCTCTAATGATAGCGGCTTTCAGTCCACTTTTCTCCGTTCGGTTTTTTTGTAGTTCCAATGCTGCATCCTTTCCCTTAAAATGGGAAGGAAATTGAAAACTTAGCCTTTGCTTTGGATAATTCTCATAACGTTGGGCAGCATGTTCGGCTCCACTTTGTTTGCAATCGAACAGATAGGAAGTCTGATACCAAATGTTTCTAAGTTTATCAATATCAAAATTATAAGGTCGTTGATGATAAAGTGTAAAACTGCGTTCCTGATGACAAATTCCTAAAATATAGGAAACAATTCCCCTTTGTTTGAGGATGCTCAAAACCCTTTGAGCATGTTGAGTCTGAATCACAACGGCAGGTTTTTCGCTAAACAACAAACGAATGATATCTTTTTCCTGAAAAGCATTCAAATCTATTTCCATTCCGGCTTTTGAAGAAGCGAAATTCATTTCTAACAAGGTAGTAATCAGTCCACCTGTCGAAACATCATGACCGGCTAAAATGAGTTTTTCATTCAATAAATACTGAATGGCATTAAAACAATTGATCACATAAGTTGAGTAGGGCAATTGGGGAACCTGGGTGCCTAAAGTGTTCAATAGCTGCGAAAAAGCACTTCCGCCCAATTCAAATTCGCCTCCCATAAAATCGATATAAAGAAGATGGGTGTTGGGAACATCTTTAATTACGGGAGTTACGCAAGCAGAAATGTCAGAAACTTCAGCAACTGCCGTAACAATCACGGTTCCTGGCGATAATATCAGTTCACCATCGGGATATTTTTGAGTCATCGAAAGCGAATCCTTGCCTGTGGGCACATTAATGCCTAAACTGCAAGCCATATTGCTTAATGCTTCCACGGCTTCATATAAGCGGGCGTCTTCCCCTTTGTTTTTGCAGGGCCACATCCAATTGGCACTCAACGAAACCCCTTTCAAACCTTTCGCCAAGGGACAAAAGACGATATTGGTGAGCGATTCGATTACCGAAAGAATGGAACCCGACTTAGGACTGATTAAAGCAGCCATGGGAGCATGTCCAATTGCGGTTGCAATTCCTTTTTTGCCCTCATAATCGAGAGCCACCACGCCGGCATTGTTCAAAGGCAGTTGAATTTCGCCTGCACATTGCTGAAGCGCAATTCTTCCTGTAACCGAACGGTCAACTTTATTGGTTAACCAGTCTTTGCAAGCAACGGCTTCCATCTGAAGCAGGCTTTCAAGATATTCCATTAGCATGGAAGGCTCATAATGTAGCTCTTCAAACTGTTCTTTTACAGTTGTATCGGTGATGATTGTTTTGGGAGTTTTCCCAAACATATCTTTTAAATCCAAATCTATAGGATTGGTGCCAGAAAGCGGATCTTTGAAAAGTAAATGCTGATTATTCCCAATTTTGCCAACAACATAGATGGGTGCTCTTTCGCGTTCGGCGATATTTTGTAGGGTTTTCAGATGTTTTTCGTTAATCACAAGGCCCATTCGTTCCTGCGATTCGTTTCCGATAATCTCTTTTAAAGAAAGGGTTTTATCGCCTATGGGTAATTTGCTGATATCAATTTCACCACCCGTTGTTTCAATCAATTCCGAAAGACAATTTAAATGTCCACCTGCACCATGATCGTGAATGGAAACAATAGGATTCACATCCATTTCAGCCATAGCACGTATGGCATTAAATGTTCTCTTTTGCATTTCAGGATTCGAACGTTGAACGGCATTTAACTCAATTGAATTGGTGAATTCACCCGTTGAAACTGAAGAAACAGCGCCACCGCCCATGCCAATTCTATAATTATCGCCTCCCAACACAACCAATTTATCGCCTTCCTGAGGAATATTTTTCTGAGCATGTTCTTTTCTGGCAAAACCGATTCCTCCGGCAAGCATAATCACCTTATCATATCCCCATTTTTTGTTTTCCGAAAAATGTTCGAAGGTAAAAAGACTTCCGCAAATCAAGGGCTGTCCGAATTTATTGCCAAAATCGCTGGCTCCATTGGAAGCTTTAATCAATATTTCGGCAGGATTATGATATAACCATTTCCTTTTTTCAGAATAAGACTCCCATTTTCTATCTTCTTTCAATCTGGGGTAAGAAGTCATATAAACAGCCGTCCCCGCTATCGGAATACTTCCAATTCCACCCGCCATTCGGTCTCTTATTTCGCCTCCTGAGCCAGTTGCAGCCCCATTAAAAGGCTCAACAGTGGTAGGGAAATTATGAGTTTCGGCTTTTAAGGAAATGACGGTCTCGATTTTTTTCAATTGAAAATAATCAGGAACATCTTGTCTTTTAGGTGCAAATTGAATTGCCACAGGCCCTTCAATAAAAGCAACATTATCTGAATAAGCTGAAACAATAAAGTTTGGATGCTCTTTAGCTGTTTTCTTAATTAAAGCAAAAAGAGAAGATTCTTTTTCAATTCCATCAATAATAAAGGTGCCATTGAAGATTTTATGTCTGCAATGTTCAGAATTAACTTGCGAAAAGCCAAAGACTTCACTATCGGATAGGGGGCGTTTTATTTTTCTGCTTAATTCATCCAGATATTCAATCTCATCCTGACTCAAAGCAAGTCCTTCTTTTTGATTATAAGCTGCAATATCTTCAACAAAAACAACAGCTTCGGGCAAACGATGAATATCAAAAATATCCTGAGCCGGATTGATGTAGATTGCCTGCAACATAGGGTCAAATTTCGCATCTTGAAGGTCAACTTTTTCAAGCATTTCAATTCTGTCTATGCCTTTTAGCCCCATATTGCTCATGATTTCAATAGCATTGGTGCACCAGGGCGTAATCATTTCTTTTCGGGGACCAACAAAGCTTCCTTCAATAGAATTTTTTTCGAGAAATTCGGCTCCACCCAAAAGCCAATTTATTTTTTCAATTTCTTTAGGCTCGGGTTTTGATTGAATTGAGATGGCAAAAACACTTATCTGCTTTAAAACGAAATATATAACCATATAGAATAGGTGATTTAATTTGGTAACAAAGATACAGTAATATTAAAAATCGAAATTAAAATAAAAATAATCGTATAAACATTTTATCAACAGGAAACTTTTTGATATAAAAAAGTGTCTTGTAGTTATAAAATGGAATTTAAATCGTACCTTTATCGAAACTTTTAAAAACTACAATTATGATACGCATTAGAAAAGCTTTACAGGAAGATTCAATGAAAATTATTGAATTTCAAATTAAGTTTGCACTGGAAACAAAAAACATTTCCCTGGTCAAATCAGAACTACAAAAAGGAGTTGAGTTTATCTTTAAAAACCCAGCAGTGGGACAATACTATGTTGCTATTTTTAATATGAAAGTGGTTGGGTTTTGCCTTACTTTAAATGAATGGAGTGATTGGAGAAATGGAAGAGTTATTTGGGTCGACACAATTTATGTTGATGCTGAACACAGAGGGATGGGAGTCTCTAAAGAATTGATTAAAAAAATCAAAGAAGTGGTGGATCAATCATTCGATTATAAAGGAGTGCGATTGTATATTGGCAAAGACGACATACATGCTCAAAAACTTTTTGAATCGCTTGATATGAATGCCAATAATTACAAATTGTATGAATGGTTAAAAAAGAGCTAAATTAGCTTTTGTTTAACTCTCAAGTCAGAAATTAGATTTTTAACCAATAAGGAATCACCTTTATTTGTTTTGTGAAACCGGTGCAAGGTAACAAAAAATAGGGTAATGATCTGAGTAAGGTTTAGGAAGGGTTGTGTAATTATAAGAGTTGAAAAACGAAGAATATAGGATGTAATCTATTCTAAAGGATGGGAAAAACCCACTATAGCTATTCCCAAATCCACTTCCTGATTTTTTAAAAGCATCTAATAAACCCTGCGAGACAGTCTGATAGGTATAAGAAACAGGGGTGTCGTTAAAATCGCCACATACAATAACAGGGTAAGGTGAATCTTCTATGCTTTCTGCTAAAATCCGTGATTGCTCTGAACGTTTTTGGAATGAATTCTTGAACTTCAATAATAGGCCTTTAATGGTTTGTTTTGTTTTAATTTTTTCATTCTCTACATTTGTCAAACTGCTTAAATACATCTGGTCTTCTTTTCCCAATCGTATGCTTTCGAGATGAGCATTAAACACCCTGATGGTGTCTTGTTCTTTTAAAATGTCAACCCATATGGCCGATTCAGAAGTATTGTTTGGGAAACGAATTATGCCTTGATTAAGTACTGGGTATTTTGAAAAGGTAGCAATACCATAATGATGAATCTTTTTTATGGTCACAGGGTAATTTGAGAAATAATGTTTTGCCGAAAGTAATTTTAATAAAGTATCTGTGGTGTTAAAAGCACGGGAGCTATCCCAATAGTATTCCTGAAAGCAAATAATATCAGGGTTTTGTTCTTTGAGTAAGGAAAACATATTGTTTCTTCCTGAGAAATTAAGAGACCAATTTTTGTTATAGTTATACAAATCAAAAAGCCTGACATTGTATGACATCACTTTGATTTTTCCTTTGATGTTATCGATGTTTGTTCTTTTATGAAATTGAACGTTTGATAAAATAAAGAAAACTCCAAGTAGAATAGTGAAAAAAGAATATAAAGCAAGCCGTAAGCGTACTATCATCCAAAGTATAAGAAAAACTAAATTGAGTAAGATAAGTAAAGGGAAAGCGAGTCCTAAAAAGGCAATTACCCAAAAATAAGCAGGGTCAACAAAAGGTGACAAATAGGAGAGGAGGGTTAAGGCAATTAGCAAGAAATTAAAACCCAAAAGGATTTTAACTAATATACCTGACTTTTTTTTCTTGCTTTTAGCCACGTTATTTATTCTGATGATTGAATAAAAAATCCTTTTCTTCTTTGCTTAAAGCATCATAACCTCTCTTAGAAATAGTATCCAATATTCCATCTATCCTTTTCTGGTTATTTTGTTTAATAGTATTGTATTCGTCATCGGTCATAGGCCGTTGAATTGGCTTAGCTTTGGTGTTTCCTTTGCCCAATTTATATTTAAGTTTAGAACGAGGCTTAAATTTAAATAAACCTAAACGAGGGATCCATATCGAAAGAAATCCCCATGCTGCACCCCCAATATGAGCAATGTGCCCGCCCGGATTTCCTTTATCAATACTCAGTAGGTCGAGAATGATAAATGCAATTACCAAATATTTCAATTTGACTTTGCCAAATAGGAATAACTGCATGGTGAAATTTGGGATATAAGTTGCAATTGCCACAAGTATTGCTAAAACCGAAGCTGAAGCTCCAAGGGCAATTGAAGCATGTTTCAAGTTTTCGAATGCAGGGAATAGGTTAAAAGAGACTACATAAAAAATCCCACCTATTATTCCTCCAAATATATATGTATAGACTAATTTCTTGCTTCCTAGATAAGAAGCAAATAAACCTCCTCCTACATAGAGCATCAACATGTTAAAGAATATATGGAATATGCTTTCGTGAAGAAACATATAAGAAATTAAGGTCCAGGGGCGAAGAAGTAATAATTCGACATCTGAGGGGAGAGCCAACCAATACACAGACTTTGATATTGGAAGAGTTTCACTTAAAACAGGATTGACGTTGAATAGAAAGAAACCTACATTTACAAGTTGAATAAAGAGAAATACAATGACATTAATCAGTAATAGTTTTGAAAGTGCTGAACGACCATCGAAAACAAGTTTTAACCCAGGTCCAAAAAGTGATTTATTCATGGAATTTGTTTAAACGTGAACGAGACTGATACCTCCAATACATCAACAATAAAAACCCAAAAACCATTCCTCCAAGATGTGCGAAATGTGCAACATTATCTCCTGGCCTGTTATAAAATCCACTAAACAATTCAATGGCACCATAAATCATAACAAACCATTTTGCTTTAACAGGGATGGCGAAATATACATAAATCAATGAGTTGGGGAACATCATTCCAAAAGCTAACAATAAACCAAACACTGAACCTGAGGCACCAATAACAACAGGAGCATTGAGATATTCGACCCTGTATTGAGAAATGAATTCAATACTTGAACTTAAGGCAGCCTGAGGATTTGAATTTAATAGGGCATTATATCTTGGAATAAATTCACGCATAGAATTTTGAATTTCTTCTGACACCACATGCAATTTCCCATTATTCATGAAGTCGACAAATGCATTGTTTGACGGACTTTCAAGGAAGCTGTCGATTGTATTTAAAATTGGGGTCACTTCAATATATACAATGAGATAATGAATCAGTGCAGCTCCAATACCAGTAATAATATAATAGATAAGGAATTTCTTGGGTCCCCAGAGGTTTTCAAGTGCATTTCCGAACATCCAAAGGGCAAACATATTAAAGAAGATGTGAGAAAAATCATGATGCATAAACATATAGGTAATAAACTGATAGGGGCGAAATTTCTCCGCGCCTAAGAAGTGTAAACCCAAATAATCAGTAAGGTCAATTCCAAAGGAACTTCCTAAAGCAAAGCTAGCTAAGAAAAAAAGTCCGTTAATGATGAGAAGGTTTTTTACTACAGGGGGTAATATGTTAAATCCACCTGGTCTGAATGATTGATTCATAATAGTATATAATGTCTATTTTAATATGTTCTCGATATCCTGCGTCTGGAAAATTGAGAATACTTTTTTCCCTAAAGGTGTATGATGAGGAACGCCACAAGCAAATAAACGGTCGATAATGTAAATTAGTTCATCCTGAGTATAATTTATTTTGATTTGCTGCGACATCTTCTTTGAAAAAGACAAAGCAATATTCTTTGTCTTGTCAATACTAACATCCATCATGTTTGATTTGTATTTTGATAGAACTCCAGAAAGCAGATCCGTGATATCAGAATTAATTACTTCAGGAGGAGTTGCGTTGACTACATAAGTATTATTGCCTAAACTGTTTATTTCGAAACCCAATTTAATTAACTCTGGCAGAATGTCATTCATGAGTTCTGATTCGGCGGTAGAACAGCTATAAGTTTGTGGAAATAACAACTGTTGACTCGACTTTGGTGTTTCAGAACGTTGCTGTGAAAACTCTTCGAAATAAATTCGTTCCAATGCCCTTTCGAAATCGATAAGAAGCATCCCTGATTGCACCGATGTGATAATATATTTTTGTTGAATCAACAAAATGTTTTGTTGTTTTGCCTCTTCAACCTCTAAAGAATTTTTGATTGTTTGAGTAGGAGTTTGCAAATCTAATTCAGGGGCTTTCTGTCGCTTTTCATCAGCATATAACTTTTCCCAATATTGCGTTTGGGTTTGTTGATTCTTTTCGTAAGATGGGTATCTTTTAGTCGTAGTCTCAAACGGATTGTAATCATGATTTACCTTTATGACAGGTTGAATCATAGGACGATTTTCAGGATGCAAATCGAATTGAATGGAAGCTTCGGTTTCAAAGTCAATAGTGGGAATTAATAGATGTTTCCCAAGAGATTGCTTTACAGTCGAACGCAATATTGCATATATAGTTTTTTCATCCTGAAACTTTATTTCGGTCTTTGTAGGATGTATGTTGATGTCGATCAGTTTAGGATCTATTTGAAAGAATACAAAGTAAATGGGGTTAGTGCCGGCAGGAATAAAGTCGACATAAGCTGCATTTAAGGCATGATTTAAATAGGGATGTCGAATGAAACGGTTATTTACAAAGAAATAGTTTTCGCATTTTCCTTTTTTTACAAACTCAGGTTTCCCAACAAATCCTCGTATGTTTATGATTTGTGTATCTTGTTCAACTGGAATTATGCGTTCGTTGAAAGCTGAGCCAAAAATGGCTACTATTCGTTGTTTTAGATTGCCTTTCTCTAGTTTAAAAACCAATCGGTCGTTTTGATGCATCACAAATTGTTTGTCAGCATGCGCCAGAGCAATGCGTTGAAACTCTTCTATAATATGAAAGCTTTCTGTGGACTCTGATTTGAGGAAATTCCTTCTTGCAGGTACATTAAAGAAAAGATTTTTTATTGAAATTGAACTCCCATTAGAACAGGTACAAGGCTCTTGTTTTTTTACTTCTGAGCCTTCTATAATAATTTGGGTTCCCAATTCTTCATTATGGAGTTTGGTTTTTAGTTCAACGTGTGCAATAGCGGCAATAGATGCTAAAGCTTCGCCCCTAAAGCCCATTGTTCGAATGGCAAATAAATCAGATGCCTGACTAATTTTGGAAGTTGCATGACGTTCGAAGCTTAAACGAGCATCGGTGGCCGACATTCCACAACCATTATCTATTACCTGAATGAGGGTTCGTCCAGCATCTTTAATAATCAGTTTTATTTCATCGGCTCCTGCATCAATAGCATTTTCCATCAATTCTTTAACTGCTGAAGCCGGACGTTGTACGACTTCACCTGCTGCAATTTGGTTGGCTACCGAATCGGGGAGTAATTTTATTATATCAGACATAGGTGTATTTGCAATTCTTGGACAAAGTTACCGCATTTGTTGGAAAGTTCAAGGAAAATTACATTTTAAAGGTGATTTTTAGAGTTTAAGGGTATTGTCGATGATTAAACTAAGTTGACCTTTCTCATTAATAATTCAATTTATGTATCAATTATTAATCATTAGCTGGATTTTCTTCTTTGATTTTTAGTTATATATGATTGAAGTATTCGCACATTGTATCAAATATAAAAATTCAATAAACATTATTTAAGTCAATAAAAAAAAGCTACCCATTACAGATAGCTTTCACATATTAAAACAAGTAAGGTTATGCGAAAAGTTTGGTGCGGCTTTTAACTAAAGCATACGAACCAAAGAATACAGTCACATAAAAAAGATTTCCAAGTAATTCCCATCTGAAGAAAGGAATTGCAGCAATATAGCTATCAACAAGTCCACCTAAGTTCATTGGATATCCAACCATTCCAGTCATCCAAACAGCAAAATTTGTCACTAGGTAAAATACCACTGACGAGACAAGCGTCATAGCCATCACATTCACAGTATTCATGTTTTTACGCACCCATGTTCCTAAAGCAACAGTAAAAATCAAGCACGCATAAACAGCAATCATTGTAACATGAAGACCGATGATAATATCACTGATAAGCAATACTACAAGAGGAACAAGATAAGCAAGTGATTTACGTGGAATGAGTGCTCCTCCAAACAATGCAATTGCAGCAAGGGGAGTGAAATTGGGCAGATGAGGCAGCAATCGGGAAACCACTGCAAGTATTATAAGTGAAACAACGAAAATAAATTGTGTGCTAAAAAGCTTTGTTTTCATAAAGTAAAATTAAATTAGGTTGCAAAGTTAAAAAAAAAGCTAATGAACGCTAACGATTCAAAGAAATATTTTCAAAACCATTAATAGTGATGCGTTGAATTCGATGCTTTGAGCTTTGATTAACTGATATTAAAAGAAATAAAAAAACCATCCCGATAAGGATGGTTTTTTAAAAATTCTTCGAATTAGATTACTTTTTAGGGGCAGGTGCTGCTTCGCCTTCAACTTTTTTATCTAATACTTCGCCTTCAATATTCAAAACAGTATTGAAATTTACAGGGTCGTTTGTAATAACAGTAACGTTTTTATGTTGCGATCCTGTACGGCCTGTTGAATTGAAAGAAATGTTAATGTTGCTTGTTTCGCCTGGTTTAAGTAAGGTTTTTTCAGGATTACTTGCAGTGCAACCACAACTTGCTTTGGTTTTACGTATGATTAAATCACTTTTTCCAGTATTGGTAAACTCAAAACTATAGTTCACTAATTCACCATTAGTTACTTTTCCGAAATTATAATTCGTATTTTTGAATTCAATTTTAGGAGCTTTATCTTTTTGTTCTTGAGTCATAGTAGTGAAATCATCATAAATTTCTGCACTTACATTAATTCTTTTTTCGGGTTCAACTGAATCATTTGTCGATAAGATAAAAGTATCATAAATAAATCCAAAATCTTTTTTTATTTCGGCATTATAAGTTATCAGAAGAATACCTTCTTTTTCAGGTTTCAATAGCTCAGGAATAACTTTTGCAGTAAGATGAGCAGGAAGATTTTTAATTGTTAATGTTAAAGCTTGTTTAGCGTAATTATAAATCTTAATAGTATCAGTTTTGGTTTGAGTTGGTGTCATCTTACCAAAAGTGAGATGAGAGTTGATGAAACCAATATTACCAGATTTTTGTTGATATAAATCGGCTGCCGATTTAGGTTTAGGTGTAACATCACCTTTAATAATCAAAACAACAACAGCATTGTCAGGATCGTTTGTAGTTACGTTAATTGATTTGTTAAATACACCTGGACGAGCAGTAGGATCATACGTAGCTGATATAAAACCAGATTTACCTGGGAGAACAGGACCTTTTGTCCAATCAGAAGTAGTGCAACCACAACCTGGTTGAACCGATTTTAATAATAAAGTATCATTACCTTTATTCTTAAAAATGTACTTGCAGGTAGCCTTACCATTTTCTTCTTTAATAACACCATAATCATGAATTTTCTTGTCAAATTCAATCGAAGGTTTCTTTTGTGCCTTTGCAAAAGAAATAAATAATACAAAGGCGGTTAAAATAAGCAATGTTTTTTTCATAGTTTTGGTTTTAATATTAATAATATTTCAAGATGCAAATTTCATAAAAAGGTTGGTTCGCAATGCTACTCCTTAACATTATTTAACAGTAAATAGGCGTTTTTAATGGTTTCGATGCTCATTCCGTCAAAATCGCCAGAACTCATTAATAATAAATTCTGTTGATTGCCAACAAATGACACAAGAAATTTAAGCATATCATCTTTATTGTCAAATGTTTTGAGATTCAAAATGTCAAAAGCATTTGCTATTGTTGATTTCTCCAACATAGGAAGGCGTTTTAAGGCAAGTGTATGAGGGTTGAAATAAACAATGGCAACGTCAGCCTGATTCATGCAAGATTTATATTCATTTAAAAACGCTGTGTTTAAACTGCTATATGTATGGAGTTCAAAGCAAGCAATTAGTTTACGATTTGGATATTGTTCTTTAACTGCCTGAATTGATGCCTGTAGTTTTGATGGAGCATGGGCGAAATCTCTGAAAATGGAAACATCACTCACGTCAAATATTCTTTCAAGTCGCTTGGATGCACCTTTAAAGCTTTGTAATGCTTCATAAAACTGAGGCTTTGTTATGCCCATTTCTTCGCATACCAAAGCAGCCCCATTTATATTAAGAAGGTTATGTTGCCCGAAGACCTTAATATTGTATTCGTGGTTTTGATATTTAATATTAGTGATACCATCTTCTACAATGTATTCGGGAAGTGAGTAAGGGATCTTATTAAATTCCCCTTTTGCCTGACTTGCAATCTCTACGACATTTACATCAGTGTTATTATAAATCAGACAGCCATCTTCTGGAAGCAGTTCAGCGAAAATCTGAAACTGTTCTTTGTAATTTTCAAAGGTTGGGAAAACATTGATGTGGTCCCACGCAATGCCACTAATGAGGGCTACATCAGGTTTATACAAATGAAATTTAGGACGACGGTCTATGGGAGAGGTGAGGTATTCATCGCCTTCTAAAACAATGTAAGGGGCATCCTCTGTAAGCTTAACCATCACATCGAAACCCTCAAGCTGAGCACCCACCATATAATCGCAAGCAATGTTATAATGGGCAAGCACATGCAATATCATTGAGGTAATACTTGTCTTACCATGACTGCCTCCTATCACTATTCTCTTTTTATGTAAGGACTGTTCGTAAAGAAATTCGGGATAAGAGAACACTTTGATGCCTGAAGAGATGGCTTTTTGGAGCTCAGGGTTGTCGGCGTGAGCATGCATTCCAAGAATGACAGCGTCGATATTGGAATCAATTTTATTGGGGAACCAACCCAGTTGGGGTGGGAGCAAGCCGAGCTTATCAAGACGGGTGCGTGATGGTTCAAAGATTTCATCGTCAGACCCACTAACAATGTATCCTTTATTGTGCAGGGCTATGGCAAGGTTATGCATGGCGCTGCCTCCTATGGCTATAAAATGTACTTTCATCAATTGACTGATATGTTGCAAAAGTAGAGATAATTCGTAAACAATACATAAGGTTTCGTAATTTTGCCGAAAATATTTAATCATATAAAAGACAATGAAACTATATTCTATAATAGCAGAGAAATTTAAGTTGGATGGTGGTGCATGTTTTGGAACTGTACCTAAGACAATTTGGCAAAAGCAAGTCACAGTTGATGAGAATAATATGGTAGGAGTCTTATCTCGTTGCTTATTAGTTGAAGATGGAAACAGATTGATACTTTTTGATGCGGGTATGGGGGATAAGCAGGATGATAAGTATTTCAGTTATTTCCATTTGTTTGGAAATTATTCGCTTAATAGTAGTATTAAGGAGTTGGGGTTTAGTTTAAACGATATAACTGATGTGGTTTTCACCCATTTGCATTTTGATCATTGTGGAGGGGCATTCAAGTATAATGCCGATCGTACTGAGATTGTTCCTTTGTTTGAGAATGCACAGTATTGGTGTTCGCAGCAGCAACTAGATTGCGCTTTATATCCAAATGCCCGCGAAAAGGCAGCCTACTTCAAGGAAAATGTATTGCCAATTCAGCAGAGTAATAAGCTGAATTTGGTTACTGGAAATACTTTTATTACTGAAAATATCGAATTGAGGATGTTTAATGGTCATACTCTTGGGCAATTGATTCCTTTTGTTAAGTATAAGGATAAAACACTGGTATTTACTGCCGATTTTATTCCTTCGGCATTTCAAATTCCGGTGGGGTATATTGCTAGTTTTGATGTTCAGCCGCTTGTGGCGATGAAGGAGAAGGAGAGGTTTTTGGAAGAAGCCGCAAAAGGGAATTATACACTGATGTTTGAACATGATATAGAACACGAATGCTGCGATTTGCAGGCTACAGAGCGCGGAGTTCGTCTAAATAATACTTTTACTTTACAAACTTTCGCCCAATGAAAACAATAGCTGAACTAAAAGAAAAATATACGACATATAGTATTAAAGACTTGCTTGCGGCGCTTTCAAATGATTTTGAAGGCAGAGTCGCCTTTTCGTCGAGCATGGGTGCCGAGGATCAGGTGATAACACATTTGATTGCTGAAGGTGCTATTTCCGTTAGGTTATTTACAATTGACACGGGACGGATGTTTGAGGAGACGTATGAGGTTATCGAAAAGACACGCTTGCGTTATAAGGTTCCGATGGAAATTTACTTCCCTGATTATCGTAGGGTAGAGCCTATGATAAAAGAGAGAGGGGTTAATCTGTTTTATCAAAATATAGAAAACCGTAAGCTATGCTGTTTTAACCGTAAGATAGAGCCTTTACAGAGAGCCTTACAGCATACATCCATCTGGATAACGGGCCTTAGGGCAGAGCAATCGGTTAATCGCGCAGCAATGGAGCTTTTTGAGTGGGATGAAGTGTATCAGGTTATTAAAGTAAACCCTTTATTGTATTGGACATTGCAAGAAGTTTGGGATTTCATCAAGCTACATCATATTCCATATAATGCGTTGCATGATAAATTGTTTCCGAGCATAGGCTGCGAGCCTTGTACGATAGCGGTGAAGGAGGGAGAAGATATTCGCTCGGGCAGATGGTGGTGGGAGCAGGGTAAAAAAGAATGTGGATTGCACGGGAAATAGGTTGCAGACTTAAGGCTAAAATTTTCATTTTTAATTTCAATGGGGGGAGGGTTAGAATTGACAACTTGAAAAAAGTTGTCAATTCTAACCTTGTGTTTATGGGTAGAGCCAGAGGTTGAATAATTAGTTCGTAAGGTTGAATAATTAGCTACTAAGGTGGTATAATTTGTTCGTAAGGGGGTATGATTTATTCTTCATCTTAAATAATTAGTTCGTAAGGTTGAATAATTAGCTACTAAGGTTGAATGATTTGTTCGTAAGGGGGTATGATTTATTCCTCATCTTAAATAATTAGTTCGTAAGGTTGAATAATTAGCTACTAAGGTGGTATAATTTGTTCGTAAGGTGGGATGATTTGTTCCTCATCTTAAATAATTAATTCCTAAGTTTGAATAATTAGCTACTAAGGTGGTATAATTTGTTCGTAAGGTGGTATGATTTGTTCTTCATCTTAAATAATTAATTCCTAAGTTTGAATAATTAGCTACTAAGGTGGTATAATTTGTTCGTAAGGGGGTATGATTTGTTCCTCATCTTAAATAATTAATTCCTAAGGTTGAATAATTAGCTACTAAGGTTGAATGATTTGTTCGTAAGGTGGTATGATTTGTTCCTCATCTTAAATAATTAATTCCTAAGGTTGAATAATTAGCTACTAAGGTTGAATGATTTGTTCGTAAGGGGGTATGATTTGTTCTTCATCTTAAATAATTAATTCCTAAGTTTGAATAATTAGCTACTAAGGTTGAATGATTTGTTCGTAAAGTGGGATGATTTGTTCTTCATCTTAAATAATTAATTCCTAAGGTTGAATAATAAGCTACTAAGGTTGAATGATTTGTTCGTAAGGTGGGATGATTTATTCCTCATCTTAAATAATTAATTCCTAAGTTTGAATAATTAGCTTGGCAGGTTGGATTATTAGCTCCTATGTTGAAGTAATTTGTTTGCTACTAGTCATTAGTAGCTTTAGTGTTGAAGTGATTTGCTTCATAATGGGTGTTAGTAGCTCATGAGGAATTATAATTTGTTTAGCAATAGACTTTGGGGGTTATAGAATTGAAATGATTTATTCAATATATTCCATTGCTTTTGCATGTTTTTGAAGAATTAGATTCATGGTGTTCTTCTTTGTTATCGTTTATTATATAATTGGTTTTAGATTAGGAATTATTGTTGTGGGAGGTAAAGTTTTAATTGATATAGAGTGTCTTAATTGCTGTGTGTTTTGAAATATTTCGCACGTAGGGGGCTTGAATTTTATGGCAAATGGTGTTTCTACAAATATTACGACCATGAGGGACTTGGGATTTCTAGAAACCATTATTCCTGTAGGGATTAAGTATTGGTGAAAAGAGTTGGGTTGAATTAAAGTAAAGTTAGGGAGGATGTAAGAATTAGCAGGGCAAGAATGATTAGGAGTTATTATGTTTACAGGACTTGAGCATATAGGATGAGTTTAAATTCATAACATCATAAAAAAAAACATAAAAATGTTTGCAGGTTAAAATAAAACGTTATATTTGCAAATTCAAAGCGTGGCTTTGCAAGTGGTGATGAAATTATAAATAAACACATATTATGGAGAAAAAATTGTTTCAATGTAGGATTGAAGAACTCTCTGTGTTGGGTGCTTCTGTTCATAATAGCTTAGTTAGGGACGCAAATGACTTTGCGCGATACTTAGCGTTTAATTCGCCCTTTCCGGAGGACTTTTTATTAAAAACACAGGAAGTGATAAACGTTGTGTCGCCAGTTGTAATTATTGGACAATTGAAGATGGTTACCTTTAGAGTGCTCACTAATAGCTACGGTTTGAGGGCCTTGTTGAATTCAGCGGAGGTTTATTTTAAGAGTGCAGGTAGCAGTTTGGATGTAGCAGTGAAAGATATGGGTCTTCATGCTGTTCGTGTGTCAATTGATTTAGGAGATACTGAGCAATTGCTGTTGGATGGAAACGTTCTTAATCAAAATATAGCTCGTAATGATGATGCGCTCGATGATGTGGGGATGACTGAGGAAATGCAAGAAGCTTTGGTGGAAGCTTTTGAAGTTATTAGTGTGGATAATCTTTTACAAACAAGCTTAAGAGGAACGCGCTCGAGCACAACTGAGAGTGATATGGTGCTTTATAATGATTATTGGAGGACTTATGTTTCGCCTACGTTGGTTGCAGGTAAGTTGATTTATAAAATTTCTAAACCTGCTAAAGCAAAAGATTATACAGCTTCGAGACTGATTTCTTATATGCGGCATGATGGTGCTCAGACTGAGGTGTTTGGTAGGGTTTGCACTGAAGACGGAAAGCCTGTGAACAAGGCGAAAGTGAAATTGATTCCAGTTAATGGAGGTCGGACAAAAACAGTTTACACGAATGCTGAAGGAAAGTATAGCATGAGAGGAATGAAGGCTTGTGATTATAACCAAGTTGTGACAAAGGGCTCGTTGTTGAAGATTAATGCTTTAACAGTGGTTACTCGTGAGCATATTGAGCTGAATTCGGTGATTGTTTGATGGGTTGAAATCATCGATAAAACTATTGGTTTGGTAATGCTAGTGAGCTAATCGGGTTTTCAAACTTATGCTTCGCAAAGGGCAAGTGTGGTAGTTGCAGGTTGCGATAGTAGGAAGGGAAGTTGCGGGGAGTGAGGCTGTTGTAGTGCTTTTCTAAGCTAAATTGAATTTCAATTGTGGCTTTGAAGTTGAGGTGATTGGTGATAATGTGTTAGTGCTGCGATTTTTGTGAGAGGTGATTAGGCTAAATGCTTAGCTAATTTGATAGTTTTAAATTTGCCTATCAAAGAAAGGGCTTTTGCTGGTGCAGGACAGTGGAATTGCCATACAAACTTTAATGTCGTTGCCCATGATGCCGAGTTGGATGGCGGCCAAGCCGGGGGTATACATAATTCGGTTGTCGACGCGGTGATTGGCGGCAACAGTGACGGCAGAGCCGATAGCAATGCCCAGATTTATGTTGTTAAAAGTGCAAGGGGTGTTGGGGTGGGTGTTCTTTTGGTCGCAATTTTCGAAACCGCATATACCGCAATAGCTTAAGCCGGTGGAGGCAATGCGGGTTCCTATTAATATCATAATGCCGGAGGCTTCAATATTCGCGGCATCGCGAAGGAAAAATTCACTTCCTTTTTGTTTGCCAATGATTTTCATTTGTTGGGCAATGCGAATTATTTCATCGCCTTGCACCATAAGGATGCTAAGTGTGTCGATGCCTCTGCCTTTAGGTGCTGTTCGGGCTGAGAGCATCATTAGTCGGGCTACTTGCTGCAGATTTTCGAGGCGTATGCTTTCTTCTGATATTATGCTCATGATGATAATTAATAATGGGGAATGAATAATTAATAATTGAGAGTGAATTTGGGGTGGTGTGTTGTGGGCAAAGGGGATTGGGTTAATAGTTGCGGTGGAGGTGTTGGGCTACCTTTTCCATCAACCACATGGGAGTGGAGGTTGCACCACATATTCCAACGGTTTCAACATCGGTAAACCATTTGGCTTCAATGTTATCGGTGTCGGAAATAAGATAAGAAAGGGGATTGGTCTTTTTACATTCGGCAAAGAGAGCTAATCCGTTAGAGCTTTTCTTTCCACTAACAAAAACAATAACCTGGAATTGAGTAGCGAATTTTCGGAGATGGGGAGCTCGATGAGAAACTTGCCTGCAAATGGAATCAATAGCCGTGAATTGGTTGGGGCCATTGTCTAAAGATGTTATTTCTTTACTGATTAAATCAACAATTTGCTTGAAACCATCGATGCTTTGGGTGGTTTGTGAGTAGAGTTTAATGGGGCGAGTGAAATCGATTTTGTGAATATCATCGGGATGATTGATGATGATGGCTTGGTTGTTGGTTTGTCCCACTAAGCCATTGACTTCGGCATGGCCTTCTTTGCCATAAATTACGATTTGCCCCCCTTGTGATTTTATTTCTTCGTAACCCTTACGGATGCGTTCCTGAAGCTTTAACACAACAGGACAGGTGGCATCGATTAAGGTGATGTGATTTTCCTTGGCTTTTAAATAGGTTTCGGGAGGTTCGCCATGGGCGCGTATTAAGACCTTGCGGTTGCTTGCTGTGTGGAGTTGTTCGTGTTCAATTATTTCGAGACCTTTGTCTTTAAGACGGTTGACTTCGGCATTATTGTGCACAATGTCGCCTAAGCATAAAAGGGTTTCGTTGGTTTTTAGCTCCTTTTCGGCGGCTCTGATGGCATTAACTACTCCAAAACAAAAGCCAGATTGTGTGTCGATGGTGATTTTCATTAAGGTAAAATTATTTTTCTTTAGAGCGGGTACTGAGCAGTCACCCCGATAGTTAAATTGGGTTCGAAGATGTTGAAATCATCAGAATCGACCCAGCCACTACCGTTGAAGTCGGTAGGAGTGAAGCCAACAACGCCGATAATCAGGTCTAATTCAAATACATTAAAGTCATCGGAGTCGACCCATCCGCTTTGGTCGAGGTCGCCTAGGGGAAAAGCATACTTTCCGTTAGGAACTTGCTTTTGAGCGTCTATGCCATAAGCCTGAATCATGCTGGTTGTGAAGTCATAATAGGTGTTGGCCGGGGAATTGAAGGGGAGCGGCAAGGCTGACCAGGTTTGTAGGTGGTTACGATTTTTAATGGCAACATAATAATTGCCATTGTTGGCGCAAGCAGTGTTTATTGAGGCGGTGCCATTGGTTAACAAATCAACATTTGTTTGGGTGAAAACTGTAGCAAAGGGGGAGGTTTCGTTATGAAGTTCAACGTCAATTTTATCGGCAATTCCGAGCCCCCACATTGGTAAAGAGGAGTTGCCTTCCATGGCTTCGGTCATGAAATTATTGGTATAAAGGCCTTCTAAAAACAGTTTAAGCTGAAGTATGCGGTTTTGAGCAAGGGTAACTGAGATTTCTTTGGTCTCGATATCTGCAGCATCTTTAGCTTTCAGGCCGTAGATGCCAGCAATAAGTCCGTTGAAAACGGTATCGGTTTGCCAAGCGCTCCAAGTTCCGGTTAAGGCAGGAAGCCTAATGGCATAATGATAAGAATTTCCTCTGCCGCCAGTAGCAGCATTGAGGGTAATCTTGCCATTATTATTGATATTGCAATCGGGATTAATGGTGGAGTTTAGAGTTAAGGCAATTCCAAAGTCACCAATATGTATGTCGTCGATATTAAGCCTGTTGGCACTTCCACCGCTTAGATGGACAATCTTAAAGCGAACATTTCCTGGATGTTTAACAATGAAAATAGCAGGGGTGAGGGTTGGGCTAATAGAGGTGACAGAATCGCCAAGATCGGTCCATGAAATGCCCTGGTTGGTTGACATCTGTAGTTTCCAAGAGCTAGGAGCGTCAGCCCCATAAACTGCATGATAGACTTTAATGGTGTCGGCGCCATTAGGTTTATCAAAGTTCATATAGATTGAACCTCCGGCGTTTCGGAGTCTTGGGGCTTGGGTGCCGAATTTATGATCGGTGGTCAAAGAACCCATTAAAACGTCATCGAAAGCCCAGGAGCCTTTTGTGCAAGTTACATTAGCGAGGGTGTAGCTTGTTTTAGTGCCGGTTTCAAAATCTTCAATCCAAGGAATAGAAGCCGTTGTTTGATAATCTTGAGGCATAGAGCCATCGAGTTTGTAAGAAATGAGAGTGCCTGAATTTGAGTAGGGGAAGATTTTAAAATAGTAGGTTGTTCCAGGAGTTAATCCGGTGAAAGAATTTTTTTGAGTGCCTGGAAGAATGTTTTTCGTCAGTGTAGAATTAGCTTCTTCGATTCCATTCACTGGGTTTGGAATGCTATTATAACCAAGAGTGCTTGCCTTAATCAGATAGCCGTCAGGCAAAATGCTTCCAGTGGCATCTGTCCAAAGGACATCGATGTTGCTAGAATTAGGGAGGCCCTGTTCGGCAGTAAAGAAGGTTGCATTGTTGGTTGGAGTTGAATTAAATGTTGTGGCATTGGCAGTCTTACCATTTGAATAGTAAAAGTAAGTGTCGAAAGAAAAGGCTTTATAATAGATTGTTTGTAGGGCATTTAAACCCATGTGGTTTGGAAGAGAAGAGGCGCTGCCCTTATAAAGGATGGTGGCATTGGCAAAATTATCGCCTAGGTTTCCAGGAGCAATTCCGTTGACCGGAGAAGTGAAAGTCCCACTAGCATTAAACACAACTACAATGTCATTCGATGTCGAATTGGCTGTTGAGGATAAGTTGACTTGGGAATCGCTTGTTGGGTTAGCCGTAAAGGCAAAAGGATCGCTTATGGTTAGGGTGTTACCTGTGACTGAAACGTTTCGGGTGGCTGCATTTGTGCTTGTGTGGCTTATATTTCCTGAATAGGTTTGGAGGGCAGTAGGTCGGAATACAACATAGATGTCGGTGCTGTCAACAATTCCAGCGGTTTGAGTTAACACTAATGAATCGGGAAAAGAAACATAGGCCGAACCCGATAGTTTTGAGATTTTAAAACCTAAAGGAGGTTTTATTATGATGTTACTGCTCAATCCACTGCCAGCGACTTTATACGTCTTTTCGGGGGATGTAGTGTTGATGGTTTGATCTCCAAAGCTGCTGATATTACCTACGTAGATAATAGAGGAAGAAGCTTGCCCAGCAATAATATTAACATCATCTAAGCCTAAAGCTTGAGCGTTGGAGGTTGTGGTGCCTGAGCTTACTGAATAATTCCAAGCAAGATATAAATAAGAGTTGATGGGTAAAGAAATTCCTAATGTTTGAGAGATAACAGATTGGGTTATGTTAGGGGCAATGGCAAAACCATTGTTGGCTGTATCGCTTCCAGCAAAAGAAGTTAAAAAGCCTGAGCCAGTAGAAGTCCAATTGCTGCCATCGGTTGAATAATACATTTGCATAGAAAAGCCAGCGGAGTTAGTGCCATTGCGGTATTTCTCAACATTATAGCTTATGGTGAAGGAAGGTATAGGATTGCTTCCGTTATTGAACAATTGAAGGTAAGCATTGATGGTTTTGGATCCTGAGGTTGAGGATATTCCTCCAATGGCTCTGTCGGTGGCTATGAGAGGATCCCCTGCGGCAAAATTATAAAGTCCATTGGATGCGGATGATGACATATTGTTTCCCGCTGACCTTTCTGTTGCAGAAAGGGCTGAACTGTATGCCCCAACTGATTTAATATTAAGATTCTTATCCATTCTCCATCCAGTGGGTAAGGTTGCTGTGGCAGAAGCTCCCAGGGTGAAGTTTTGAGAATAGGTGCTTCCTGATGAAATGTTTACTTGGCCGGGGCTAATAAAAGGTAGCATCAGGCTAAATGTAAATATGAATAGACACAGAAGCTTAGTGCAGATTAATGTATTTATTTTCATTAAAGAAATTGCTTAATTTGTAATGTAACTAACTTGAGGAACGCCTCCGTCTGTTTTGTAATTGGTGGTATTTCCAGTGCCTGTGTATCCAAATATTTTAAAATAGTAAACGGTGTTTGGTGTTAGGTTGCTAAACCATGCTTCCTGCATACCATAGTTTACATTCAAGTCGGTGGAAGAGTTTGGATAGGAAGTGCCATTCAGCGGGTTTTGGATGGCACTGAAGCCAATGGAACTCATGCGAATGAGATAATGCTCGGGGAGTTTGGTTCCTATTGCATCTGTCCATTTTAAGTGAATATTCCTTGCTGAAAAGTTAGTTGGATAATTGCTTGGCTGAGGTTTAATGCTTCCCCAGATTGCATTAACATAGTCGGGATGATCGATAAAAGGATTTCGGTTGTGTTGAGCTGTGTTGTAGTAAATAGCATTGTTTCGGTTGATTTCTTTAGTGCTTACGGTGTCTAAGTTATGCCAGCTTAGCAGCATATCAATAAACCATGGTTTGAAATTATTGGTTGCCGTATCGATGATATATTTGGCTTCGGTGGTGTAATATGTTCTGACCCAATTCCCAATATCATCCATGTAACGAGTAGCAAGGTAGAGGTAAGCCCTTGCAAAATCGCCTTTGTATTCATTTAAGGGTTCGAACACAGTACCTGTAAATCCGGTGAAAGAACAGGGTCCCACCTTGCATCCATTAGAAGAAGTGTAGGTTGGAATCCCCACTTGGCCAATAGGATGAGCACTTTTGTTAGAGTTTACTATTTGATCGGAAGGGAATAAATGATGAAGGTCAGAGAATTGAGGGTGAGTTGCGTCATCAAAACCTCCCCACCACGAATTAGGCATCGAATGTTCGCGTGAATAGCAATCACCTTCAACGCTAGCTGTTCCGCATTGTTTAGTATAGAGGGTGAAAGTGTAAGGAGGGGTTCCGCCTGGGACATCTGAATACATATCCCAAATTATTGTATTATTGGGAGCTGGTCTTACATCGGTGTAAGCATAAGCATTCCAAACCCCGGGGGTGTAACTTAGTTTAACGTGGCCGGTTTTTGTAATAGTCTTTAAAGCAGCTCTAAGGTTTTCGCCGGTTAAGCCTGCAGCAGGGTCGTAGTATCCAGCGGGAATCTGACCAAATGTGGCTGCAATGAATAAAAGTAAGAGGGATAGTCCTATAAATATTCTTTTCATATTCGTTTTATTAAGAGTGCGAAATTACAACAAATAAGGATTCCCCTTAGTTGAATAGCTGAACTAAATGATGTAGTTCGTCAAGCGGGGTGATGGTTGCTCTGTCGTGAACTTCATTGGAACAGTGTGTTAAAATGGTTTTGTTCATGAAATTATATCATTTATTCTTTATAGATATAACAGGTATTTTTAAGGAAGTGTTTAGAGATTTCGTGTTTTTTATCTTCATCAAGAATGTTTAAGTCGCGGCTCATTAAGCCAAAGCCTTCGTCGTAACCAATTAGAGTGGTGGCGGCAAAGTTAATGGTTTCGTGGGCCAATTCTCTTAGATGAACGCAACCTTCTGTGCCTCCAATAAGCTGAGATATTAGACGGGTGATGCCTCTTTCGATTTTTAATCCAACCAAAAGCTTTGCCTTTTCTGCAACATGGGGGCAGGCAGCATGAGGATGACTTGCGTATTCACTCTTAGCAAGTTGGATGGTTTTGGTTTTGGGTTCAATATGTATATTGAGTCGAATTAGGTGATAAGGGTCTAATAAGGTAGCTTCAAGCATGAGGTTGCCATTTTCAAGTTCAAAAGCTTCGATGCCAATATCTCTTTTTGAAACTAATTTTTTTACAGGGATTCTATCCATGTTGGAGATGCCGTCTTTGTTATGTGTTTCGTTCATAGAGAAATGAGTTGATTTAGGGATATTGATTTAAATAGTTATGTGTATTCGCTTACTTTGCAAACAAATAAAGTTGATGAATGTTTTGGATGATTAAAAATGATAGGATAATATTACAATTAATCAGCAATAACATTCATACGGGGGCTCTTTTTGAATACTTACACAAGTAGGAAGCCATTTGTGTAAACAGAGATGCCGTATGCTATTGACTGAAAGTGTTGGTTTGTTCGGAAAGGTTTTATTTCGAAGATGCCAAGCCTAATATCTCCCATAAATTACTGGGATTCTGGCTTAAATAGTCCTGTAGCAAAATAACCGAGATTACGATATAAGCAACAAAGCCAAAAACGATTAAAATTTGAACTTTCGATGTTTTCTGGATTTCTTGTTTTTGCTTTACATCACATATTTCGCCAGGGCAATACTGAGCTTTTTCTTTATAAAACCATCCGTAAAATAAGCATCCTAGACAAATGCCAAATGATGATTCGAAGAAGAGAAATATAAGGCAAATAAGGCAGGTAAGTCCTGTTAAGATGCTATATGAGTTCATCAAAACCAAGAGAACGAACATTAGGCTTGCTAGTATAATGCCTATTTTCCATGAGAACTTTTTTTGTGCTGCGCCTACATACTCAGGTGTTTGCCTACTAACAATTAGTCGGCCTATGATTAATGAAGGGGAGAATTTAGGATTAACGAATACACGAATGATGAAATCGGTTAGGAAGGCAATAACTACAAATTTTATCATGATGAAATTGCCCTGAAAAATAATAAGTATTAAGGATATCAGCATAATAAGGAAAAAGATTCCAGAAGAAGCCCTGATTTCTCTTTCGTTTAGAACTGGAATATTGTATCCTTTAACATCTTCTCCGAATTGGATTATTTTGTTTTTTTTAGTCATTTGTAATTTCTTATTTTATTGTGTGTTGCTTAATTAGGAAATCTCTGATTGGTATGTGATAATAACTCTTAAAAGGATTTATTGACGTTTGATTTTATGAATCAAATGCAAAAATATATTTTATTTCACTTAATCGCTTAATTCAAATAAATAAATTCTATTTATAACTTGCTTGCTGATGTATTTAAGGACTAATAAAAAGCTGATACTTTGTTGAATTTGAAATGCAGTAAAGGGAAGGTTTGTTTTTATTTCTGCAGGAAAATGAATTTGAATGGTTTATTTTGTTCGACCGCCGATGTATTTGTCATAAACTATATCATTGGGTTCCCAAAGTTCGACTTTGTTCCCTTCAACATCAAGGACATGAACAAATTTGCCATAATCATAGGTTTCAATAGTATCGACAATACTTACCCCTTCTTTTTTAAGGAGATTAACTAATACCACAAGGTTTTCAACCCTGTAGTTTATCATAAAATCTTGTTTCGATGGGCCAAAATATTTGGTAGAATCTGAAAAAGGACTCCATTGGGTAGAACCTTTCTTTGTAGAATCGGCTCCTTGCCACCATTCGAAATTGGTGCCGTATTGGTCGGTGTTCAGACCTAAATGAGTTTTATACCATTCCTTTAGCTTTTTTGGATTCTTACATTTGAAAAAGATTCCACCGATGCCTGTAACTCTTTTTATTGTTGGATTATCATTTGTTGGCTGGCTTGTTATTGTTTTTAAAGCATAACCAAAGCTAAATGACGCTGCTATGGCTATAATTATCAATATTGTTTTCTTCATTTTAGATGAATGATTTATATTTTAGTTTTATTCTTTTATGAGTTTTTCGGAATTAATATTAGAATAAAAAAGGATTAATTGCCTTTCTGCAAATGAACACATTATAAGAACATCAGAATCAACAATATGTTTTTAGCTTTTACTTTTTATATGTATCGAGACATAAAATAGCGAAGCTTTTTTGATTTGATTATACTTTGTTGACTAACTTAAAGTAGGGAGCTGAAGTTTTGAAAGTGTCCCACCTTGCTCTCCTTTGCCAATGGTGAATTTACCATCAAGAGCAGCGGCTCTTTCTTTCATGCTGATGATACCAAAAGAATCTTTTGCGTTTATTTCTTTCTCGCTTATTCCAATGCCATTATCAGTCATAGTGACAATGATAAAGCTCTTGGATTTCTCAAGCTTAATTAAAACCTCTGTTGCTTTTGAATGTCTGGCAATATTGGTTAAGGACTCGAGTACGATACGGTAAATAACAAGAGAAACATCGGGATTGATGTCAATTTTGTCTTCCATTTCAAGTTTAATATCAATCTTAAATCGTTGTATGAAATCGTTAATGTAAATAGTTAAAGCTTTTTTAAGTCCAAGGGCATCAATATTCGCAGGTCTTAGTTGGGCAGTGAGTTTCTGAACTGTTTTTATGGTATCTCCAACTAATTCGAAGATTTTAGTGATTTTTAAAATTGTTTCAGGCTCTTTAATATGATGTTTAATGGATGTTAAATCCATTAAAACAGCCGTAAGCATTTGTCCCAAGCTGTCGTGCATTTCGCGT
The DNA here is from genome assembly GCA_903922465.1 of uncultured bacterium. GTDB lineage: Bacteria > Bacteroidota > Bacteroidia > Bacteroidales > CAIXTV01 > CAIXTV01. Next base: position 8,770 of record CAIXTV010000111.1, on the reverse strand, counting down.
GAAATGGCAGTTCGTTCTTCTTCAATCATTTTCTCTGCATGCTGATGCAGTTGACGTAGTTTTTCTAGGGTGAGAGCTAATTCTTGCTGAACAATCCTTCGTTCTGTTATATCTCTTAAAGCCCCATCAACCCTAAATGGTGTTCCGTCCTCATCAAAAATCAGGCGGGCGTTGACAGAAACATGTTTAATAGCACCATCTTTTGTCTTTAGTGCTAACTCATAATCTTTCAATTCGCCACTTACTTTTAATGCATTCAGGAACTTTTCTCTTGCATCGGGGTAATAATGGATTGTGCTGACAGATTCTCCAATTAGCTCATTTCTGTTATATTCAGAGAAATATTTTATTGATGGACTAATATCCATAATGATACCATTGAGGTCGACCTGATAAAAAACATCTTGTACGTTATCGAATATGGTGCGGTATTTTTCTTCGCTGGCTAAAAGTCCGTTTTCTGTTTCGATAAATTCAAGTGCAAAAGAAATGTTTTCTGCCATTTTGTTGAGCAATGTAATTTCTTCAAGGCTAAAGAAATCGACTTCGGATGAATACAGAGTGTAAACTCCAATGATTTTTCCAAATAATGAAATAGGCAATGCTATTGCTGAGCGGAATCCATATTTTAAGGCCCTTTCTTTCCATGGTAACATTCTTTTATCGTTGGCAATATCATTTGATAATACACTTTTCTGTGTGATAAATGCTTGTCCTGTGGGGCCTGAACATAATGCTTTGTCGTTAAGATCGATGTTGATTAGTTTAAGATAATCGCCTATGTCGCCTGTGGAAGCTATCACATCTATTTTATTTGTTTCGGCATTATGCAATCCCGTCCATGCCATAACGAAACCGCCATCTTCAACCGCTATACGGCAAGCTTCATCGAATAAGCTTTGCTTGTCGCGGAGACGAACAATAGCTTGGTTGATGTTCTCTAAAACAGTATTGACGCGGCTTAATTTCCTGATTTTTTCTTCGTTGAGCTTACTCTCAGTTATATCGCTAACGCTGCCAATTAGAGTAACGGCTTCGCCTTGTTCGTTGTGCATTACGGTAAACTTATCGAGCAGCCAAATGTAATGGTCTTCGGTTTTGTGTTTAAATCGATAGGTTATTTGATTGGGGTTTTCTGCGGGTTTTGATGTAGCTGCCGTGATTTTGCTTATAATTTCCAGCATATCATCGGGGTGCATAAGTTTGATGACTTTATCGAGGGGCATATTGTTCAATTCTTCAGCAGTGTAACCTGATATCTTTTTAAAAACAGGACTTAGGTACTCATATTTATTGGTGCATAGATTGCGCTTATATGATGCATCAATAGAGTTTTCGAGAACTTCGTTCAGATGTATGGTTTGTTTCTGAATAGCTTCTTCCATTAACTTAAGATCTGTAATGTCGTATGCTACTCCAAATATTTGTTTGGGGCTGCCATCTGCATTGCGCATATATATAACTTCATTGCAATCGAGCCAAAGCCATGAGCCATTTTTATGTTTCATCCTAAATTGATAAAGGACTGATTCGTTATCTTTAAGAGTAGTATATTTTTGGGAAGTAACATTGTGATAAGTCAGCAAATCCATAGGATGCATCAAAATTGAAAGGACATGATTGCCCATTTTTGCTATTTCGCTTGTTGAATATCCTAGTGAAGTTTCAATTCCATTATTGGTATATACATTCTTCTTTTCGGCAATATCGAAAATATAGACAATAGTAGGACTAAGGTTTATGAGGGTTTCAATGAATTGATTTCTCTCCTTAAGTTTATTTTCAATTTGTTTGAGCTCGGTGATATCGGAGAAAAAAATGTTAATTCCTCCTTTTGAAGGGTAAATTCGGTTTATAAACCAACGATTCCAATGCTCATAGTAATCTTCTATAACTAATGGTTTTTGGGTTACCATAGCTTTTAGGTAGGCCTTGGAAAAGGGGCTTCCTTTTGCTTCGGGATATTCTATGAAATAGTTTTTACCAATGAGTTCGCCTGAATTTCGGCCAAGGAGCTTATAGCCCTTTGAATTTACATAAGTGTAGTTGAAATTAGAATCAAATGACACAAATCCATCGCTAACACTATCCATGATTTCATTGAGCAAATCGAGGTTTTTCGGATTCTTATCATGCTGATTGGCGGCCTCTTTTGATTTTGCTTCAGCTTTTGCGTTGGCTTGCATTTCCTCAATAACACGAATCAGTTCTTCTTTCGACAATTTACTATAATCCTTCATTCTTGGCTATATTAATTAGCAGTGTTTTTGTTGGGTTTATGGTTTTTAATCGGACTTTTATTGATGAAAACAAGCAAATACTTTTAATATTTAACAAATTAACACCAAATAATCTCAATATAAATTTATTTAATCCTCTTCAAAGATACAAATAATTCAATACGAAATCATTAAACGGAAAGAATTTTTTCTATTTAGCCCCTAAAACGCTGTTAATCTTCTGCTTTTATTGATAATTGAACTAAACAATCTGCAATTTTATGTGCATTGAATTGTCATTATCTGCAAAGCGAAATTTTGCATCAGAATGATAAGCCATCATTTCGGTTGAAATTAATTTTATGCCATAATGTAAATGCAGAAAAGCCTGAAAATTTAATTTACAGCTATAAGTGTAACCCAACACCTCGTGCGAATTTATTTTTCGGCCATAAATGTAACCCAACACCTCGTGCGAATTTATTTTTACCTCATAAGTGAAACCCACAAGGTCGTTCCATGAAGTTTTTTCGACATAAGTATAACCAAGAAAGGCTGTAAAACTTAATTTATTGCCAATACGTAAACCAAGAATGGCAGAAAAATGTTATGGGAAGCATTTATGTAAACCAAGAATGGCAGAAAAATGTTATGGGAAGCATTTACGTAAACCAAGAATGGCAGAAAAATGTTATGGGAAGCCTTTATGTAAACAACTTTGGTCGGAAAAACTTCATGGGAGGCATCTTCGTAATTACATATTGCTCGCAAAATTTAATTTATTGTAAATATGTAAACCCATATTCTGCCATAATGACAGTATGGGTCGGAAACGCGAAAATGTTTTGCTGAAAATGTCTTATAAAAAAAATCCCCTTCAATACATTTCGAAGGGGATTTAGAGGTTTTGGGCAATTAAGCGTTTGGCTTACCCAAATAATTAAGATGGATTATCGATTATTGATAAGCTTAATGCTGCGAACAATTTTATTATTATCGTTGCTTAAGCTAAGTCGTGCCACATAGATGCCTGCAGCCAAACTTTTGGCATCAAACATTAGGCTGTGATTTCCTTTGAGCTGGTTTTCGTTAATCAACATCTGAACGCTTCTGCCCATGTAATCAAATATTTCGAGGCTTAGATTTCCGTCGAAAGGCAGTTCGTAAGTTATCGTTGTATTGCCGCTAAAAGGATTTGGACGATTGCTAAGGCTGAGCTTGCTGTTTCCGTCAAGATTTCCTTGCAGACCAATGGTGGTGCCATTGATGCCTGCCATAGTGATTTGGGCATTGTTTATGGCTTCGAAATTTTCGTCGGCAATCTCGTTGCCAGAATTTGCAGCCAATGTGAATTGAACAGGACTTGTTGCATTAAATGAAGCCGATGTTTTCAATCGAATAGTAAGAAGTTGTTCGCCAGCATTAAATGTAATAGGGTTCGAAGTATACCATCCAATACGAAGTTCATTGTTCTTTACAGCCCAATCGAGTTGCCCTTCGGTGCTATTCATAACCACATCTTCAATCTGCACCAAGTCGGCAGGGAAGTTAAGCACAAGCGAAGCAGCCCCAATAGTGTTCTGATTAACTAGATGTATGGGTAAACTAATTTCCTGATTATTTACCGTTTTTAAATTGCCTTCATACGAAAGATTGACATTTCCTCCTGTCAAACTTTTAGCAGGGGAGTAGCTCATGTTGAAGTCGCCAGAAATAAGACCATACATATTAGCCGTTAAGGTGCTGCCTGCAGAAAGAGTTACACTTGGATATGATTCAGTCGGAGTAGGAATCTGATTTGAAATAGTTTCTCCAGCATTCCAGAAAGACCATCCGCTGCGATCTAAAGAAGCACCATTGACAAAGTTGTTATTTATACGTTGTGCGTCAGTTGAAGTTAAGGTATTATTTGGCCCTACAACATCGCCCGCATAAAACCTCACTTTTTCGATGGCATAAGGATGGGTTCCCCAATAGTTCACCTGGGCGGCATCGGTTCCATTGATGGTGCCGACAGTGGGGGTCGTAGAAGTTGCTCTTACCACATAAGTTTTTGGACACATATTGGTGAATTCATAATAATTTTGTCCACTTGCAGGAGTAATTACCAAATCACTCCTTAAGGTATCAGCATAATACAAACCGGCTGTAATACCAGATGTAAGCAAGGAGTTAGCTAGGTTATTATAGTTAAAGTTAAGCCTTACTGATTGACGTGCATCAACGGTAACATAAACAGAAGACCTTTGGGTGGCTCCTAAAGCATCGGTTACGGTGACATAAAACATGGTACTTGTTGTTAAAGCAGGGTTAGGGTCAAAAGATGCTCCCGAACCTGATGGACTCCATGTATAGCTGAGGGCACCATTGTTACCACTAGCATAAGCACTGATAGTTGTGACTGTGCCAGAACACACCGGATTGATATAAGACGATGGTGTTAAGGCCAAAGTGCCATAACCTGTGTAATCAGAGAAAGATGTAGCTCCCAAAATAGTTAGTAAATTGCTTGCTTCAGTTGTTAGTAAGTGTTGAGTCCAACCGCTGCTGTATTTTGAAGAAATGATGGTGCTTTCGGTTCCAACAACATCTGCATCCACATAAGTGAAACTAGCATCATACACTGGGCTTGTGAAGCCGGTAGGAGTGAAGGTCCAATAGCGATTGATATAATTGGGAGCAGTGATATTGCTGTGTTGTCCTTCGGTCAATCCTATGGCAATAGATGCATCGCTCACTGTTCCGCTCGCAAGCTTGAACGAAGCAGGAGAATAGTTGCTGGCTGAACCAATTGGGAAAACGTAATCACTTCCCATGATTGCAGGAATATTCTTCACAAGTTTCCCTGTACCATTATAAACGATGTATTTACTACTACTAGGCGAGCCTGCAATGGCATTGGTGGTGTTTAAAGTGAAGTTATAATTATCTAAGAATAATTTTCCACTCGTCATAGTGAATGTTCCATCTATAGTTTGTCCTATTCCCAGAGAAGCACCACTTGCGTTATTCAAAGTAAGATTATTAAAGCTAGTAGCCGCACTGCCACCTAGAGTTTGGAGAGATGTTCCGTTAAGATTTATAGTGCTGGTTGAAGCAGTGAAGGTGCCATTGTTGGTAAAATCACCTTTAATGATATGTGTATATGAACCCGCATCGAAAGTATTGCCCGAACCCAGCGAGACATTACCATCAATGGTCAAAGAAGCAGCTGCTGTTGTTGTGCATGTGCCCGACATGCTGAAATCGCCTTTAATTTCCAAAGCAGTTGCAGAAAATGTTTTAAGTCCACTACCACTAAGTATTAGATTGCCATAATTATTAGTGGAAATATCAGGGACAACAACCGTCTGCACACCACCTTTGTAATTTACTGTAGTAACACCTGAAGCTAGAGTCATCCATGTTCCTTTTGTTCCACCTGTTCCGTTTATAGTTACATCTCCTAGTATTCCTATAACAGATCCTGATTGAGCAATTAAGCGAGCACTAGCATCTATAGTAAGATTATAGAAATCGGTAGTGCCATCTAAATCAGCACCATTGCCTGTAAACACAACAGTCCCAGTAGTAGTTCCAGCATTAAATGTTCCCATGTTAATCCAAGCACCAGTGGTTCCTGCAATAGTAAGTGTTTTTTCTCCTGAATTTAAAATACCCCCATTTTCAATAGATATAGTGTTAATAGTTATGTCTGCAGTAAGAGTAGGGTCGTTTGCAGTTAGCGAAGCATCAGGAATGATGATATTAGAAGCAGAGCCAGGGGTGGAGTTAGGTGTCCAGTTATTCTGATTACTAAAGATTGTATTCGACGAACCATTCCAAACAAGTGCAGCAACTTCTGAGTTGGCATAAGAACGCTCCCATCCATAGGCGGTAGATATTTTAGTAGAAACCTGAATGTTTGAGTTTGCCACCCAATTATTAGTAATGTCGTATGCCGAACGTCCAACTTCAATAGTAGCAGAATTAGCATTCTTAAACCTAACAATCCTGTTTTCATCATTACCATTAAGTTCAGAATCTAAGTAATGGGAAGTAAAGGTTACATAACAATCGCTAGCTCCATTTCCTGCTACTTGGATATAATCATCAATACGCTTAACTGCACTGGTTTTCCATGAAGGAGCAGCACCTATGGTCAACTTATTTTCAAGCACTGTCGGATAAACTGTACCTCCTGAGGCAAATCTAATAGTAGTATATTGATGGTTGAAGGTATAATCTATTCCGGCAGTAAAGGTATGAGCCCTGCGCACAATACCCGTAACATCTCCTTGTCCTGTTGTTGTAGCATCAACCCCAAGGGAAAGTTTATAAGAAGAAGCCATATTAAGACTCCCTAATACGGCAGATGCATTAGCGCTTTCAAGGTATAAGATTCCATTTACTGTGATATTTGCATTAGCGCTAACTCCTACCGAATTAATGGTTAAATCATTAAATATGCTTGAGGCAGTACCTCCAATGCTTTGTGCTGAAGTTCCAATAAAGCTAATCTTGCTGCTCGCTGCTGTGAAGGTGCCACTATTGCTCCAGTTACCGCCAATTTCATGTAAGAAGCTTGAAGCATTAAAGGTAGTTCCCGATCCAATAGTGATATTTCCTCCAACATGAATGTTTTGTCCTGCAGTTGCCGAAGCAGTGCCGCTCAACTCGAAATTCTCAAGGATATCCAATTCTGTTGCGGGCATAGTTTTGGTTCCACTGCTGCTAAGTATTAGATTATGATATCCAGGAGTTGGACCATTGGGGTAAACAACAGTTTGATCGGTTCCATTATATTCTACCGTATTGTGATTTCCCGTTGCATTTAAAACACCCGTGCTCGAAAGTGATAAAGTTCCAGCAATACCAATATAATTTTCGGCTTCTAAAGTCAAAGATGCACCATCGGCAACCGTAACGTTATAGAAGTTAGTAGGATCAGACATAGTGGCTGCCGCATTGGTGAAAATAACCGTACTTGTTCCGGCATTGAAAGTGCCTACGTTGTTCCACGCACCTACACTTCCTGCTATGGTCAGCTCAGGACTGCCTGTGGTGGCATTGACAACTCCTCCTGATAAAATATCTATTGAATTGATGGTCGTGCTTGTAGGTAAAATAGGATAATCGTGTGTGCCATCCACAGCAATAGATGGAATAACTACATCAGATGTGCTTGTTGGCACTCCGCCATTCCAATTGTCTAGCAAAGTCCAATCTGTTTTAACGGCTCCACCACTTATCCAAGTAGAAGTACTACCTGTATTGCGAGATCCGAGTGTCCAATATTTGGTATCATAGGTTGTATTGGCAACATAAGGTAAACCTAAACCAGATAATGCAAGCCAATTGTTAGTTGGATTAGAATTTGAATGACCACGGTCAAGTACAGTTGGGCCGCTTGTTAAATTATCAAAAAAGTCTAAAGATGCTTCAGTTGCACCATTAAGTTCTCCATCTAAATAATGGAGGTTAAGTGTTAATCGGGTATAAGTATAAGTCCCTGCATCTCTTTTGATATCATAATATCTATTTATCCCCACTGTAGTATTCATCCATGTGGGTTCGCTAGCGGTTAATACCGTCTTAATACTAATTGAAGAGGGGAGAGGACCTATTGAGAAATCTAAGGAAGTGTATGGGTTTCCAAAAGTATATACCGTATGTAATGCAAATGAATCACGTTTAACGATTCCTGTTACATCCCCTGTTCCCGTGTTGATGGCTGATGCACCCATAGTAAGAGTGTAGCTCCCCATATCCAATGCACCTAATGTTGCCGAATGATTAGGGCTGTTTAAATAGAGAGTTCCATTAATAGTTTCGTTTTGGCTACATGAAACACCGTATCCTGCAGAGGTTTTATAGATAGTAACATTATTAAAGGTGTTAGCATTTGTTCCCCCAATAGTTTGTGCTAATGCAGTATTATTAAAGTTCACCGTTCCGCTTCCTGCTACAAAGCTAGCTCCGTTATTGGTTAAATTACCTGACAGATTTGTAGTGCTTCCTGCTGTAAACGTGCCTGCCGTAAGAACCACATTGCCATTTACAGTTAGAGTTGAAGGTGCTGCGAAATCACCACTTGTTTCTGTGAAGTTATTAGCAGTTATCGAAGTAGTGCTTCCTTCCACGCTAAGCGTTTGTAAGCTTTTTGTTTCTATTATATTATTAAATGTTTGACTTGATGCTGTTCCATTGATAGCCTGAGCTGCCAAAGTACTGTTAAAGGTAAGCGTGCTCGTGCCCGCTGTGAAAGTAGCACCATTATTCGTCCAATTGCCACCAACACTCATGGCTGCTGAGGAAGCATTGAAAGTTCCGGATGTGAGAGTTACATTTCCTAAAATATCTATGGAAGATGAAGCGGCCGCTGCTGCAGTGCCAGCCGTGAGGGTGAAATCGCGCATTACATTTAAAGCAGCAGGTAATGTTGTTGTGCCACTCGAATTAATTACCAGATTCGCATATCCTACGTCTGTTGAAGGCCCTTGAGGGTTGGTGATGGTTTGTGATGCACCATTATATTCTATAGTATTGTTGGTTGCTTTTAAATCGACAAT
>CAIXTV010000110.1 GCA_903922465.1 uncultured bacterium | reverse complement strand
GTAAAACGTTGGTCAAACAACGGTTGTGTTGTTCAGGAATGCGTTGGAAGCCTCAAGGTTCAAAAGTTATTTTGTCATTGAGAGCGTTAATTCAATCCAACGGACGATGGCAGCAGTTTTGTGAAAAAGTAGATCAATTTGGAACTCAAGTTTGCGTCTAATTCCACATTAAATGGAATCAGCACCCGTTTTATTTTTAACTAAGTGATTGTTAAATAATGAAAATAATTCAAAAACAAAGATAAAATTTACAGAAAATTTTTAAGTTATGAAAAAATAATTTCTTCATTTTCAGACAAAAATATATCGCTCGGAATTATGTAACACATTGAATTAAATATAATTTTAAATAAAAACATCATTTCCCTATTTTCCACATTCCCAATTCCCCATTTTCCAGAAACATCATTTCCCTATTTTCCATGCAAGAAATTTTGCAGTGTGATAATTTATGCCGCACTTAGTGCGATTGATGGAGAATAGAGCGATGGGTTACACAAAAGAACAACGTCTGGAAGCTGCAAACAGAAAACGAGAACAACAACTTTCGTTGGAAATAATCAAAGAGTTGAGAGAATTGACGGGTGAACCTTTTGATAAGCTCGAAACTTATTTGAAAGAAGAAATTCCAGCGGATATATTCAAGGTAGAATCCAAATCTGTTTTGTATCGCAAAGTGGGTTCTGTGGATAATGAACTTAAATCTGAAAGAATCGATTTGCTAAAAGAACATGAAGGTGAACTGCGTATTCGGATAATTGATACGGTTATTAAAAATGATGACAAGCAAGAAAAAATGTTACGTTTGTTGTGTTCGTATGAAGTGAGAACACGATATTTTGATTATAAAAAAATCGATCGTAACAAGCCAATAACCAAGCAAAGTCTAATGTCACACATTGAGAACATACAAAATCAGGATTTAAAATTTCCTATTGGGAGTGTGTTACTTACTCAAAAAATAATGGCTGATGTTGATTCAGATATTTCTTACTGGGACATAACAAATAAAAAGGAAATCAAATTTAAAAAATTTAGCAGTGATGATGAACGGATTATTACAATAGAACAAAAGAACTTTCCTATTAACAAGTTAGGAATTGAAATTGATAATGCAGAAAAAACAACGAATGTATTATCTAGTCTAAGCGATGCAACACAGCATTATCAGAGAATTTCAAAAACCAGATTACGAACGCATCAGAAAACTGCAATGTTTAAAATGCAACAAAAAACAGGAATTAAAGCCCAGTTTTTAGACAAGATGAACGATGAAAATCAAGAACATAGTGGCACAAGTTCATCATCGCTAACATCTGTAGAAAGACCTATACAAGCGGGTTTAGGAGCGGCTGTTGTCTTAGGAATTGCTGCTAATCCACTTAGTATGCTAAGTTCTTTATTCAGATTCAAAACAGCAACAGCAATACCTATGGTTTGTGGAATGCCGTTAAAAATCTTTCAAGATTTAGCTGAAGAAATAGATCGTGAAGAAGCTGTAGCAGACGAATGAGGACGTATCATTATGATATATCCTGTAACACAATTATGGCTTTTATACCCCCTATTTCCTAGGAAACCTACGAATATACCCCTAGAAACAGCCTAATTAAACCCTACTTTTATTGTGGGTATATCATTATGATATATGCCAATTTATGATTTCTACGGGTTAGACATATAGACGGCATAAACAACGCACCAACCGAAGCCAGTGCGTTGATGAGCGTAACTTTAGAAATTTAATACTTGAGCTGCATTAGCTTTCTGAATCTCACAATGATATTTATTGTACTGATTGCCACTTTTGCTTGTCCCTTTACCTTGAAAATCAATAAAGATTAAATCACCAGATTCAGCATCCTCACGTCGCATCTTCTCGAGGACATACTGCGGTAATATCACCGATACCACCTCACCAGAATCGGCTTCTATAATGGCTGTTTTCTGTGGTCCATATTTGTCATGAGTAAATTGACCAAGAGTCTTAATCTCACCACATAAAGGTTTGCCTACTTCAAACTTATAAAATGTTACATTGGACGTAGAGACAGCAGCATTAGTAATAGTTGCTTTAAATACATCGAGAGCAGCTTGTTTATCAAATTTAGGGTTTGTCATTTTGGTTCTCTCATTAAATCTTAAAGTAAAGCACCCCTTCCCAATTACATCTAAGATGTCGAATGGTGAAAGTAGTGCTAGTTATGGATGGAACGTATCCTTCTCCATTTAATAACGCTTGTAATTATTTTTTACACAGCAAACATCACACTGAAGTATTGTCTGTATAAATTAGCCTTATCTTTTGTGTACCAGAAAGAATACGGACGTACTCTCTCCATACTATTAGTAAAAAATTTGGTATTCTTTCGCTTAACGAAAATTAACGGATCAGAACCAATGAAACATTTATTTTATTACCTCTGGTTGGTCAAACGGCTATCTTCCGTGTACTGGGGTTAATCATTGGGAAGGTTCTATTGTGATGGGCGTAATAAGCTCGATTGTGAAAAAAGAGGG
>CAIXTV010000109.1 GCA_903922465.1 uncultured bacterium | reverse complement strand
TTGTGACTACACTCAAACATGGGATGCTAATTATACTGATTTATGCGGCAACGTAGCAACTCAGGTAAGCATTACCTATACTTGGAAAGTAGACGTAACAAAACCAGTTCTAGCAACTTTAGCTACAAGTGGAGATTTAGGTTGTTCTCCTACAATAACAGCACCTACTTTTACGGGTACTGATAATTGCGAAGGAACAATTACACCTATTGTCACCACATCTGGACCAAGTAACATTGGTTATTCTTATAGCCAAACTTGGACAGCAAATTACACTGATGGTTGCGGAAATGCTGCTACTCCTGTAAGTATCTCTTATACTTGGACTACCAACAGAACTCTTAATCTTACTGATGTTTTCCTCGAAGGTCTTTATGACGGAGGAGCAACAATGAGAGAAGCTCAAAATGAGTCTGGTTCACAATGGGGAAATGGAATAGCTGATCATATTTTTGTTGAATTGCATGATGCTTCAAACTATTGGGCTCCAGTTATCTTCAGCAGTGAAGTAGCTCTTAGCACAGATGGTTTAGCTACTGTTATAGTTCCTTGTGATTATAGCGATTCTTACTATATTACTATTAAACATCGCAATAGTATTGAAACTACTACTGCTACTGCTATTTCTTTCGCAGGCACCACGATAACCCAATCGTTTGGTAACCCAGCTAATGTATTTGGAAATAATTTGGGTGGTCCTTTAGGAGGCAAATATTTCATATACGGTGGTGATGATAATCATGATGGCTTAGTTGATATTGGTGATTACACCTCTATCGAAAACGGAGCAAATGATTATCTGACAGGCTATCTTGACGCTGATATTAATGGTGATGGATTAATAGATATTGGTGATTACACCATTGTTGAAAACAATAGTAATAACTATATTGGAGCTTTTCTTCCATAAATTTATTTAGGGATTCTCTGATTTTATTGGAGAATCCCTTTATTCTGAATAAATTAAATCAATCTAATATAAATAAATAAAAATGAATATGATTAAACAAATCTCTAAATTAATTAAGGTTCTGCCATTGCTCACCTTAATACTTCTTGCGAATATTTCATTTGCACAAGGAAGTTTCCTTTTAACTGTGCAAAATTTGACACAACCCACACTAAAGACTGTAGAGTTTGATGTGAAATTGAAGAATACTTCAATTGCCTCTATTGAATTAGTTAGCATTCAACTTGGACTTTCCTTTAATTCTTTAATTTATACAGGAGGTACAATTTCTGCTGCTAAAAATAATACTGGTACTGGACTGAATAGTTTTAATGTGTTTACTTCAAATCCAAATACAGGTACTTCAGGTGTTATAAAACTTTCTGGTAGACCTGTTGCAGGATGTGGAAATGGTACTGTGATTTTACCAGATGCTGAAATTCAGATAACACATTTCACCCTAACGAGTAGTGTGAATTTTACAATTAATACTAATCTTAATCTTGCATTTTTAGGTGCTGGGTCAGCTTATCCTTCATTAGCTCCACAATATGTTTATAACCCGAATTGTGTTAATACACCAGTAATAATTACTCCAGGTTTTAATGCTGTTGTTTCTCAGAGCCTTGTGCTTAATCCTTCTCCTATAGCCTATGATGTTACTGGTAGTGGCTCATATTGCAGTGGGAATGTTGGTTTAGCTGTTGGTCTTGCAAATTCTGAAACAGGGGTAACCTACACTTTATACAAGAATACTGTTGCTCAAGTTCCTACCGTTGCTGGTGTGACTGGCTCTGCAATTACCTTCGGAAATCAATTAGCAGGTACTTATACTATTAGTGGAACAAAAAATGCATATGCTAGTACTACAACAATGACGGGCAGTGCAATTATTATGGAAAATGCAAATAATTGGACAGGCGCTGTTAGTACAGACTGGAACAATGCTTCTAACTGGTGTGGTGGGATACCTACTGCATCTACTGATGTTATTATTCCTAATGTAACGAATAAGCCGATAATTAATCTGGGTTCACTTGCAATTTGTAATAACCTTACAATTGATAATCTTGCAGTTCTTACTATTACATCTGGTAAAGCTTTAACTGTAAATGGTAGCATTACAAATAATGCTGGAGTTACGGGTTTAGTAATTAAATCTAGTGGTTCTGCTTCTGGTTCATTACTTCACAATACAGCTTCTGTAAATGCTACTTTTGAACGTTATATTGCTGGAAATACTTGGAATTATATTTCTACTCCATTTGCTTCAAGTATAGGTGCTACTACTGCAGCATTAATCCCTACAGGTGGTCAAGCTTATGTTCGTCCTTATACTGATGGATCAGCATGGGGTACTTATATTTCTTCACTTACCTACCAGTTTGCTCCGATGCAAGGTTATGCCTTATGGTTAACTCTTCCTAAAACTCTTAGTTTTACAGGTTCATTAACTAATGGTCAAATGATAAAATCTTTAACTTTAGGAAACGGATGGAATTTCACTGGAAATCCTTATCCTTCTGCTATAGATTGGGAATTGGTTGGACGTACAAATGCAGGTCCTTCAATGTATTTATGGGATAATGTTTATGCTGTGGGAACTGGTAATTATAGAACTTACAATGCTACAAGTCACGTTGGTGTACCTGTAAGCACAACTAAGTATGTATCTCCTTTCCAGGGTTTCTTTGTTATTGCAACAGGTGCAAGTGCTTCTATTACTTTTAACAATAGTGCCCGTGTACACAATGGCCAGTCTTTCTACAAAGACTTAAGCAGCCCAGCTCAAGTAATCGCTCGTTTGAAAATTACAGATTCACAAAATCGTTTCGACGAATTAGTCGTTTGTAATCATCCTGATGCTAACAATGATTTAGACGATTTCGACTCTAAAAAAATGTCAGCAGAAGGTGACGCTCCAGAAATTGTTACTATGGCTCAGAACGAACAATTGGTAATTAACACTTTGCAAACATTACCTTCTGTTGTTCCTGTAAATATTAAAACATCTGCAGCAGGTGCGTTTATTTTAAATGCATTTGATTTGTTACAAGATGGAAGCACTACTATTAAATTAGAAGATACCCAATTGGGAACTATGACTGATTTACTTAGCAATGCAACTACTACGGTTACTTTATTACAAGGTGATAATAGCAATCGTTTCTTCCTACATTTTGGAAGTGCTCCAAATAGTATTAATGAAGTTGAAAACTCTTCTTTACTTACTTTTGTTCGCGATAATCAACTTTTCGTTTATTTTTCTGGCACACAGACCATAAGTCAAGTTAGTTTATATGATATTACTGGCAGAATTATTGCAACACAACAGTGTGACAATACAGGATGCACCTTCAATACCTTACATTTAGGTAGAGGAGTTTATATTGTAAAAGCAAATGTTGAAAAAGGAACTGTAACAAGAAAAGTTAACATTTATTAATAACAACAACATCTAAATACTATGAAAATCAAGAAAATAGCTTTGTTTGCAGCCTTAGTGCTAATTCCTATTTCATTTGCATTAGCAGATGGACCTGGTGGACCTGGTGGTGGAGATGGAACCGGTGGTCCTGGTGGTGGTACGAATCCTCCTGTTGGAGGAACGACTCCTATCGACGGCGGAATGAGCTTCTTACTTATCTTAGGTGCCGCTTATGGTGCTAAAAAACTACGTAAATAATAGAAATTCTCTATTTATATTTGAGAAAGCCTGCATCTTAATGATGCAGGCTTTCTTTGTTTATAGGAGATTTAGTCCTGAATAAAAGTGAAACGAAAATTTAATTGAAAAAGAACTTTGCCATTATAAACATATTTAAATTATTTGGATAATGTCATGCATGAAACTCTTGCATAGTGTTTAAACTATAAATTTCATGAATAATACAAATGAGAATTTAAAATAAATCCCGAATATTAAATTTCGAAAGATTCGCTTATCCTGAATTTTTTGTTACTTTGCATAAAATATCTCTACTTGAAAAGGCTTATCTTTATTTTTGGTTTTCTTTTAATGCTTTCAGCTACTTCCTTTGCTGATTCGCACGATACTATTTCCTCTCCTCTGAAGATTAAGACCTTCCTAGTGAAGTATCATTTCAGCAATAAAGAAGTTGCTAATTCGGTGGATACCTCCCTTGATTGCTTTCAACAATATCTTCCAACCAATAAATGGAATCAGTTCTACGCCAACCTTGGAAACATTGGGCAGGCTGCCCATAATATCGAATCTGTAATTTCCAATTTCGGTTATTTCAACAATACGGCAGCGGTTTATTCTCCCTTTTTATTTAATCTTGATTCAACACATTATTATACTCTTTCTGCTCCATACACCAATATCATGTATAGCTTCGGTCAAACTAAGGAGAATTTCCTCGATTTAATTCATAGCCAGCAAGTAAATCAGAATTGGAACTTAGCATTAAATTTTCGCATAATCAATTCGTTGGGGCTATATAAAAGGCAGAAATCGGACATTTCTAACTTCTCTTTTCAAACAAATTATAGCACCGAGAACAAGCGATTACAAATTTGGGCAAACTACATTTTTAATAAGATTATCGATTTCGAAAATGGGGGTATTGTTGGAGACTCATTATTTGTGAATAACATTATAAAACGTCGGGATGCCATGCCTATTGCCATGCTTGATGCCCGAAATGAATTTACCCAAAGTATAGCCTTCGTTAAGTCGATTTTTTCTTTGAATCCCATTGATCTCGATAGAAAAGTAGTGAAACAGCATTTCTTTCCAGGCGGTATTCAGTATGAATTTAGGTATGATAAAAGTCTAAAAACCTATGTCGATAACTATCCTTTAATTTCTGACTACCCGAATTATTTTTTTAGCACTTCTCAAACTTACGAGAAAAACAGTTTCGAACAAACAACTCAATCTTTTTCGTGGATAGGGGCAACGCGCATCGACAGTGTTTCGAATTTTGTTGCGCTAATGTTGGGGTTTGATTATACCTATAATAGTTTAATTGAAACTTATCAACGGTATTTCGATAATAAAACCCAGGCTAAGCTGAATTTCCAATCTTTCATGTTTCGTAAGCTTTTAATTGATGTGGATGCGAAGTATAGCATTGGAGATTATAATAAAGACGATTATTTTGGGAAATGTAAAATAGAATATCGCTTTAAGGATTTGGTTAGTAGACCTTTTAATCTTGCTTTGTACGGGCAGACCCAACAAGATGAGCCTATGTTTTTCTTTCAACGTTTCATCGGAAACCATGCTTTATGGTATAACAACTTCCTTAAAACCACACAAAAACAATTAGGCTTGGAGGCTGAACTTTTGAACACCCACATTCAATTCGAATATCAGAATATCAATCATCCGATTTACCTCAATGCAAATGCAAGGCCTGAGCAATATGCTTCGGCTGTGGATGTTTTTAAAATTAAACTCGTGAATCATCTTAAAATAAAGGGTTTCGGCATGACCACAACGGCCGTTTATCAGAACATATCCGATGTTGAAGTGATGCCATTGCCAGAATACTTGTTAAACTCGTCGGTTGGCTACACTTTAAAACTCTTTAAGGTGCTTTCACTCAATCCTGGAATAGAAATAACGTATGCGAGCAGTTATTTTCCTGAGGCATACTCTCCTTATTTGAATCAATTTTATCTTCAATCAGAATATCAATCGGCAGAGCATGTGTACATCGACGTTTTCCTTAATTTTAAAGTCAAACGCATGATGCTTTTCTTGAAATACCAGCATCTTAGTAGCAGTTGGATGGGTTACGACTATATGATGACCCCGCATTATCCCATGCAAGACGCCGCTTTGAAGTTCGGAGTGAAGTGGAACTTCTTCGATTAAATTGATGCATTAAGGGAAGACCCTCTTAATTGATAGGATTAGTGTGATAATATGAGATTAAATCCTTCAACATAAATCACAAGTAATTTCAGTACTTATTTTTAAGTGTTTAGTATCATCTAATCAATAGAACTCACAATATTTTCTGGCGTTCCGGCAATCCATTGCAAAATATTCTGAAGGCTAACATTGGCACGTTTCTCAATTGCTTCTTTTGTCGCATATCCAATGTGGGGTAGAAGCATAATGTTCGGACATCCCATAAGTGCATGATTTGCAGCAATTGGGGGTTCGCTCTCATACACGTCAATACCTGCGCCACCCAGAAGATTTTTGTTGAGGGCATTGGCAACAGCTCCATAATCAACAATCGAACCTCTTGCAGCATTAATCAGGATGGCTGTAGGCTTCATCAAAGCAATTTCATTGCTGCCAATTAAGTGCGAAGTCGTCTCATTAAGTGGAGTGTGAATACTTACAATATCACTATGTGAAAGCAAAGTCTCGAGCGACACATATCGAATGCCCGCATCTATAGCTTCTTTGCGCTCGCTGCGGCTGTGAGCAATAATTTTACAACCAAAAGCCCTGAAAAGATTAGCAGTAGCCATTCCGATATTGCCCGTACCTATGATACCAATAGTTTTCCCGAAAAGTTCACTGCCTAAAAATGCCCCTTTATCTTTCCCATTTCGGAGATGCATTTCCATAGGTTTGAATTTACGCAAGAGCGAAACCGCAAGCCCTATCACCATTTCCGAAACCGCATGAACAGAATAGGCGGGAACATTACAAACCTCAATACCCTTTTTTCGACAAGCTGCAATATCGATATGTTCATAGCCGGTGAAAGCCACAGCAATCAATTTCAAATCGGGACAGGCCAACACAAACTGTTCGGAAATGGGGCTAGTAACCGTAATTATAATTTCGGCATTTTTAGCCCTTTCGGCCAAAATTGTTTGATTGAGGACCTTGTCATTATAATGCACAAACTCATGCCCCGCAGCGAAGAGGGCCGAAGAAATGTATTCCAGCTTTTCAGAAGTAAGCGAAAGCGATTCAATAGCAATTATTTTCATTTTAGAACTTTTCAGATTAAATTAATAACATTATCTTTGCAGCAAAATTAGTGTATAATTTAATCATATAAAATATGTCTGAAAAATTAACTTCACAAAAAGCAATTGAGCTTGAAGATCAATACGGTGCTCACAATTATCATCCTCTTCCAGTGGTTCTGACCAGAGGCGAAGGCGTCTTCGTTTGGGACTTGGACGGAAAGCAATATTTCGATTTCCTATCGGCCTATTCTGCCGTAAATCAAGGACATTGCAATCCTACCATCGTTAATGCCATGATTAATCAGGCAAAACGTTTAACCTTAACGTCACGTGCTTTTTATAACGATTGTCTTGGAGAATATGAAAAGTATATTACCGAATATTTTGGTTTCGATAAAGTGCTTCCAATGAACAGTGGGGCAGAAGCCGACGAAACTGCACTGAAACTGACCCGTAAATGGGCTTATCTTAAAAAAGGTGTTCCCGAAAATCAGGCAAAAATAATTGTATGTGAAGGAAACTTCCATGGAAGAACCATCACCATAGTTTCGATGTCGAGTGATCCAGAAGCTAAGAAGGATTTCGGACCTTTTACACCCGGCTTCGAGCAAATTCCTTACAACGACATTCCTGCACTAGAAAATGCCTTAAAAGATCCTAATGTAGCTGGATTTTTAGTTGAACCCATACAGGGCGAAGCAGGAGTTTTCGTGCCCGATGCTGGTTATTTGAAAAAAGCTTATGATGTTTGTAAAGCAAATAATGTATTGTTCATAGCCGATGAAGTGCAAACAGGACTTGCGCGCACCGGAAAGATGCTTGCTTGCGATCATGAAGGCGTTAAACCCGACATACTCATACTCGGGAAAGCCCTTTCGGGCGGCGTAATGCCAATTTCAGCAGTATTAGCCAACGATGACATCATGCTTTGCATCAAACCAGGAGAACATGGCTCCACATTCGGAGGAAATCCATTGGCATGTAAAGTTGCCATTGCTGCTCTTGGAGTGCTAAAAGACGATAAATTATCGGAAAATGCTGAACGCATGGGCGAATTATTCCGCAGCGAATTGCGCAAGATAGATTCTGAAATGATTGAATTGGTTCGTGGAAAAGGTTTGTTGAATGCTATAGTTATTAAACCAAAAAATGGCAAAGAAGCATGGGATGTTTGTTTGAAAATGCGCGACAATGGTCTGTTGGCTAAGCCTACACACGGTCATATTATACGTTTTGCGCCCCCATTAGTAATTAACGAAGAACAAGTGCACGAAGCAGTTGATATTATCAAACGCTCGATACTTTCATTCGAATAAAGATAAACTATTTTAAAATTCCTGAAAAACCTGACAACTTAAATAAGTTTGTCAGGTTTTTTTTTATAGCTGAAACTAAATATTTGTAAGATGATTTTTCAGTTAGATAAATTTTCAACTTAGTTTAAAAATCCCCACTATAAGTTTATTCAATATTACTTTTGGTTTGAATACAATAGGAGGGGAGATTACCTCAGATAAATTGATATTTCTTTAAAATATATTCAGTAATTTCCTTAATTATCACATTTATAATGATATATATTGTGTTTTAGATGGATTATGTAATAGGGAATTGATGATTTAATTAAGTCAGGGAGCTTAGCAATGTTGTATCGCTCAAAAAAGCATATGAACAATGATTTGAAGACTTCAAATCATTGTCCGTCTACTTCAAATCACTGTCCATTTACTTCAACTGAGTGTTACTGTATGTAAACTGAGTGTTCATCTACTTCATTTAATCATACTGGCTTTTCAACTGACAATCCATCTTATTCATTTGAATGTTCATCAACTTCAATATATAATTCATCAATCGAAAATCACTGTATTTTCATTTCAAATGATTGTTCATGCGCGGTTTTTCTCAAAATTTGACTATAAAATCTGTAATGCGCAGAATTTCAATCAAATTCATTTCGTGGTATTTTTTTATAAGCAGTTTGGTTATAAAAATTATCTTTACATCATGCATTTTGAAAACCTAATTTATAGCCAGCTTTAAGTTTTCGAAACAATCAATTTATCTCAAGTAATTGAAAACGAATTAAATTTGAATTGAAAATATTCACTTCAAATTAGAATCAAAATAATTTTCATTTTTATCGCTGGAAAAATCATTATTAAAGAATATATTTTATAACTTTGCAAAAGAAACTTTAGTAAAAGCTTCAAAATCCAGTTCATCTCATTAAATTAAACACTATAATTTAAATTTATTATGAATGTAAGAGAAATAGAAGAAAGAGCCTTTAGGAGTCCTGATGGCGAATTAAAACAACACAGCGACTTGCTCGCAAATAGAGTGGAGCGCGATTTAGCCGATTTAAGTGACCGAAATGTAATTCAGGCCACCGTTGATAATTTCCGTAGTTTAATAACTTCATTTGATGACGTTCCTACCGATGCCGAATTATTAGGTGAAGTTTCGATAAGCGTCGATGAAAAGGATGCACTTGGAAATCAGTTACGTAATAGTATCAGAACTATCCGTTCGATGGCACAGAATAAGTGGGGCGTAAAAAGTGCTCGTTATCATATTTTTAGCTTTGGTGAAATATCAAAACTGCCCGATTATGCATTGCATAGCCTTGCAAAACGCGTAATCCGTATAAGTAAAAAACAGTTTGATATGGTAGGAGGCTTAACTTCAGAAGGTTTGACCCAAAATAATATTGATAATTTAACTGCTTTAGATGTTGATTTCGACAATGCAATAGATGCCGTTGACGATGCCAAATATACCCGAAATGAAGTAACCTATGAGCGTATTCAAAAGGGAAATGTTTTATATAAGGAATATGCCCGCCTTTGTAATATTGGGAAAGATGTCTATAAAGGAATTAATAGTGTCAAGTATGAAGGATATTTAATGGGGCTCTCCCATGTTTCTCCCGTTCAAGCCGGCGATAAATTTGGCAGTTTGACGCTTACGATAACCAATGAAGAAACTGAAGAAACAATTGCTAATGTTGAAATTAGATTAAAAGGAGAAAATCTGCCCGACCTTGTTTTTCAAACCAATGCCGAAGGGAAATTGACAGAAGATCATGTGCTTGCGAAGTATGTTACACTTGAAGCTATCATGATGGGTTTTGAACCCTATAGCGCCCCAATAGAAATTCTCCCCGAAAGCGAACTTCATTTAGATATTATCTTGGTTCCGCTTAACCCTACAGCATAAATTTGATCAAACTCTCAGGCGCAAATTATTACATTCCATCTTAAAATTTGCTGCATCAAAGCACAAAAGCAAAACCCTACATTGAAAGTATGAATTTTTGAATTTTTACTTCGGAATTTTATAAAACAAAAAAGACTGCCCCTTATTAGAGCAGTCTTTTTTTATAAACAAATAGTCTTAAGCCTATTATTTGCGAATTTTTTTAGCACCATAAGCAGCTCCCATTAATAGAAAGATGCTCATTCCTCCATCAATAGGAGTACTGCCAACAGGACCACCAGATGTTGGGTCAGTTGGTGGTACAGGAGGATCAAATGCTAAAACAGAGTTCATAACGAAAGGAGCTATTATCATAGTAATGATTAAAAGGGCTTTTTTTACTTTTTTCATAGTGTATTGTGTTGTTTTTATTTTTTTTTTGATTTGAATAGGTAAAAGCATCAGGGGTATTACCCCCTGATGCAATTTGATTATTTCAAGTTAATTTTATTACTAACAACTTTATTGTCTGCAACAATTTTAACGATATAGCTTCCTGCAGCAGTATTGATGCGATAGCCTTTTAAACTTGTAATTTCTGGTTTGAAAGAAGTTACAATCTGTCCTAATGAGTTGTAAACAACAACTTCATTAATGTTGGCTAATGATGGGTTGCTTACATAAATTGTGTTGTCAAAAGCATATGCATTAATAACGGTGCTATTAGAAGTTGGAGTGCCGAAATGTAAGGTAAAGCGATTTACCATATCATTTGTATTTGCATCAAATGTGTATGAAGCATCTTGATTAAGATTAATCATTTTCTTAGCTTTTAAATCTTCTAAGTAAATTTGAGTTCCAGCATTGAAACTTTGAAGTTCGCTTGCAGTAATAGTATAGCTAGTGTTAGCACCTACTTTTAAACCAAGAGGAACTGATAAAGTTGAACTTACTTCAGGTAGACAGTTAATAGAAAGATTATTGTCAGGAGTAATAGAGAAAATTTGTGGTGCATCTATTGAACCAAATTCTTTTTCTACATCATATTTATAATCCAAACCATTGGTTGCATCTTGATTAAAATAAACAAACATTCCATCAGCAAAACCATTTCCAGAAATATCTAATCTGATTTGGTTGTTAACTATGCTTTTAAAACTGTTTGAATATAATGAGGTTTCAGAAGCTTCAGGAATAGTAATGCTTGCGCCTGGGCCAATAGCCTTTACAAAAAATCCTTGAGTTTCAGCAATAATACCATTAGGCAACGTTCCTAATGAACCATTCCAAGTTAGATATGAGCCAGCAATTGGGTCATATACTTGAATAGCATTTGAAACATTGTTTTTACTCCAGGTATCTATATTCCCATTTAAACGACATGGATAAGGGTTCCCAATTAAATTGTTCCCAAAACTAGGACCTGAAAATTGTAAAGAAACTGTTTGGTCACCTTTATTAAGAGTTCCACCAACAAATTTAAAAGTCTTGTTTGTTGTACTATATAATGAATAACCTTTTCCTACACCTAATAAAACGGTGCTATTAGTAATATTTGGAGCAAAAATATTTGTAGACTCATTAAACATAGTTAAATATGATCCGTTAAAAACACCCGATTTGGCTGAAGTTAAAGGTGAAGAAATCAAATGACTTTTAGCAGCAGTAACATAACGTTGATATTGAGTATAAAGCCCAGCAGTTAAATTGCCTAACTGGACAATTGCAGCACTTCCTGTTGCATCAGAAAAAGCAACAATAGAATCTGAAACATTTAAGTTAACGCCAGAGTTAATTGTAATTGAACTTGTGGAATTAACATTTAAAACTCTACAAACAGCGTCTGCAGTAACAGTACATGTTCCTTGAATATTTGCTTTAGAAACTCCAACAGGAATTCCAAATGACCATTTTGAAGCATCATTCCAATTACCAACTCCAGTAAATGTTGTTGTTGGATTAAAAGCTGGATTAACGGTCATTACTACACTCCCTGAATTATTCAAAGCACAAGCTTCATTAAATTGAGCAGAGAAAGTTACGGTTTCACCATTAGCTGGTGTATAGAGGAAAGATAAGGTAGATCCGGTTTGGTAAGCACTATTAACATACCAATTTGAAACAGACATTGTATAGCCAACTTGAACTATTGCTGTGAAAGTAACAGGAGTTCCAGCAATAACAGGATTTGCACTTGGAGTTACTGAAACGGTTGGGGTTACCATAGGGTTAACTGTTAATGAAACAGCCGTGCGGGTTAAACTCGTACAGCCAGTTATTGGATTATAAGCTTCGTTGTAATAAATTCCAGGGGTAGAAGTTACGTAATTGGCTCCAGCAAATAAGAAATTACCATTTGTTGCTGCATCATACCATTTTACATCAATTCCCGCTGGGACTATATCAACTAAAATTGCAGGCACAGCATTTGCGCAAACAACAACGTCACCACCACTAGTTGGAGGTGCAGGGTTTGAATTTACAGTTAAGGTTACAGCAGTACGTGTAGTGCTTGAGCAAGTTGTCGCAGGGTCATAAGTTTCATTGTAATATACTCCAGGTAATGAAGCACTGAGGTTTGCTCCAGCATATAAGAAGTTTCCTCCTGTTGCAGCATCAAACCATTTTACTTCCATTCCACTAGGAACGATATCAATTAAGGTTGCAGGTAAAAGATTTGCACAAACAGTAACATCGCCACCGCTAACTGGAGGAGCTGGATTAGCATTAACTGTTAAAGAAACTGCTGTACGTGTTGAACTGATACAACCAGTTGAAGGGTTGATCGCTTCGTTATAATAAGTGCCTGGTAATGAAGTGATATAATTTGCAGTAGAAGCTAATAAATTTCCAGCAACAGCAGCATCATACCATTTTACATCGAATCCAGTAGGAACAATGTCAACTAATGTTGCAGGCAAAACGCTGGCACATGCAACTACATTGCCTCCACTTATAGGTGGTGCAGGAAGTGGATTAACAGATACACTTAATGTGTTAGATGTTGCTAGGCTTGTAGTAACACAAGTTGCATTTGAAGTCATTTCAAGAAACACATCAAAGAAAGAGGATGGTCCATTATATTGAATTGTTGGTAAATGACTGGCTTGTAATACGCCGGCAAAATACCAATTATACGTAGGGTTAGCACCACCATTTGAAGTTGAGGATGAAAAGTTAATTGCATTTCCTTCACATACAGTCATGTTGTCAGCGTTGATAGTTGCAGAAGGAACAAGAGGTGTTGCAACTGTAATAATTGCACTTCCATTCATGTTGACAGTTCCTGAAATGCAGGTGTAGACACCAGCATCAGTAATGCCAGTCCAAGATAAAGCAGTTCCGGTTCCCAAAACAGGTGATCCGTAGGCAATGCCATCTTTTCTTAATTGATAACTTGCTCCTAATTGAGAGCCGTCAAGACCTATAGTTAAGGCGGAACCAGTTGGACAATAAGCGCCACTGCCAGTCATATTAAAGCCAGGAGCAAAAACAGGATTGACTAAACCATTGGTGATAAAAGTGCCATTAACATTAACGTTTCTACTAAATCCATCGATATATGCACTTACAGTTGTTGGCCATGACGCTGTTGGCAAAAAAGAGAAACCCAAATTAGGAGTGAGTAAAGAAAAAGCAACACTATTGGTGAGCCTAACTCTCATGATTCTGCTTCCTGTAGTAGTCGAAATAATTGTCCCTGCACCAGCTGAACCCGCAGGTTTTGAAGTGATTTTTATCGTTTTTAAGCCCAATGTATTTGGCCCTACAACAGATAAATAGCTGTCAGTTTGTCGTTGAATTGAATTCATGTCATTTTGTGAGCCAGGGACAACGGTTGCAACCGCGGTACCGCCATTTAAAACTAGATTGTTAAAAAGAATTCCCAGCTGAATACTTGATAGTTCTAACTGGACCGGTGTGCTATAATTACCAGTATGAGTCAGATATATATCGAATTCGTAGACACGATCACTCACTTGAACATCGTTTCTGAGCTCAAGATTGAAAAATGGCCATAAGGGATTGGTGACAGCCATTGCGTTTCCCCACCCAAGTATGAAAATGAGTAGAATTGCAAACTTTGAAAATTTTGTAATTTGTTTTTTCATTTTGATTGATTTAAATTATTATTTGTTTTGATTAGTTAAAGCGTAATTTTTTAATGCATTGAAATTGAATTAGTATCAAATCAAATTTTTATGATTTGTTATTGTTTGTTTGATGTGAATAGCTTCATAGGCAATATATTTTTATTCTGAATTTATCAATTTGTAAAAGTACAAAATAATTTAATCGAAACGAAATATTTTATATATTTTTTCATTGAATATTTTGGAAATAATTTTATGCGATTTTTACTTTGCTTACTACATGTGTGTTACGCTATCATTTTCCTTTAATTATTTCTGCAAAATTAATATTATTTCTTAATCTAGTATGTAGGATTATGACTAAATATATGTAAGGTTATTCCGATAAACCTGTAGGGATATCCTTACATTTATTGTTTTAGCATACCTGTTTTAAGTAGATTTTGTATTATTGAAAATATTATCATGCATATTTAGTAGTGACCTGAATTATTGTTTTTGTTGTATTATAACAATTCAAAATTAAAATAGTTGAATTGTAAATGAGAAAAAGTTTATGAAATGGAATATTATACTAATAAATTAGTATTTACCATTCTTTGCTATTTTAAATGCCCAAAGGAATACTACTAATATGACTGAATGATCAAATTAATAGGATGCAACGATTTTAATTTAGCTATAATCATTAGAACGTTTGCTGTGATATTTACGAATGGAGTAGCTTCAACTCACTGAAAATGTTTCCGTCTCATATGAAGAAACATATTGTTGCATTGGAATGATTCTGACTTTACTTATAAGAACTCACGCTCACTTAGAAATGATTTAGCTTTAGGTAATAAAGATTCAATGGAAATGAGCTCTTATGTAAGGAAGTGATTCCTGTTTCATTTTTTCGGCTCGCAAGCAAAACTTGGGCAATAGCTTAATTTTGGTATTAAAAGCTATCAGTGGAAAATTATTTAGATTTAGGCTAAGAGCAACAACTACTGTGCTTAAACCTGACCTAAGCTTTGCCGTGAACAACGGGACGATTCTAAACGAAATGCTGAACGACTCATTGAAGCAAGTTATCAACCAACAAATTACCATAGAGTTTAAAGGTTGGAGTATAGTGGGCGAAAATTTCCATTTATTTTCCACCTCGAGTAAGCAGATTTCCCCACTGGGAAACTCTACTTCTCAGAATCTACCTTCCTCAACAAGCAAAAAGAAAGCGATTTTTTAAGTTAATCAGGTTTTTTTTATTTCTTCTTATACTCCGATTAAGGTTTTAAAAGGTTTAGCTTTTCAAAACAGAAATGTATGTATTTGAAATTGTAGTGTTTGGGGTTGTATGTTTCTGCATGCTTTCGTGAAAAGCAGAATCGCCTCAACGATAATGCTGGTCGCTTCAACGATAATGCTGGTCGCCTCAACGATAATGCTGGTCGCCTCAACGATAATGCTGGTCGCTTCAACGATAATGCTGGTCGCCTCAACGATAATGCTGGTC
>CAIXTV010000108.1 GCA_903922465.1 uncultured bacterium | reverse complement strand
CCTCATCCACTCGAGTGTCTTGGGCAAAAACTTTTTCTGGAAGCAATCCACTCGAGTGTATTGGGCAAAAACTTTTTCTGGAAGCAATCCACTCGAGTGTATTGGGCAAAAACTTTTTCTGGAAGCAATCCA
This sequence comes from uncultured bacterium, assembly GCA_903922465.1. GTDB lineage: Bacteria > Bacteroidota > Bacteroidia > Bacteroidales > CAIXTV01 > CAIXTV01. The sequence goes on along the minus strand of CAIXTV010000108.1, from coordinate 13,684 downwards.
CTCGAGTGTATTGGGCAAAAACTTTTTTTGGAAGCGATTCACTCGAGTGTATTGGGCAAAAACTTTTTCTGGAAGCAATTCACTCAAGTGTATTGGGCAAAAACAGTTTTTGAAGGCAAAACGTTTAAACAAATAGCTTATTTCGTAATATTTTCTGGTGCTATGTTAAAATGATTTTACGCATAATAATTCAAGAGTCAAAGAAAAATCAAATGCAGATAAAAACATTACTGTAAAAGCTTGAATTTTTTAAGTTACAAACACGAAATGCGTTGCACTTATATTTGTCAGTTAATAGAAACTTCTTTCACCACATCATCCTCTAAACGTAAGTTACCAATGATAAACTGTTGCCTTTCGGGAGTATTTTTGCCCATATAATAGCTGATAATATCAAAAACTGAAGTGTCTTTGTTCAGAATAACGGGATCGAGACGAATTGAACTTCCAATGAAATGTTTAAACTCATCGGGCGAAATTTCTCCTAATCCTTTAAATCGGGTTATTTCAGGTTTGCTGCCCAATTCATTAATTGCTGCGGTTTTCTCTGATTCGGAATAGCAATACATGGTTTTTTGTTTATTCCTAACCCTAAATAGTGGGGTTTGAAGTATATAAATATGACCAGCTTTTACAAGGTCAGGGAAAAACTGAAGAAAAAACGTGAGTAAAAGCAATCGGATATGCATACCATCAACATCTGCATCTGTTGCAATAACAACATTATTGTACCTAAGATTATCCAAACCATCCTCAATGTTTAAAGCCGATTGCAAAAGGTTAAATTCTTCATTTTCATAAACAACCTTTTTGCTCATATTGAAACAATTTAAAGGCTTGCCTTTTAGGCTGAAAACTCCTTGGGTGTTCACATCTCTCGATTTTGTAATTGACCCACTGGCGGAGTCGCCTTCGGTGATGAAAAGAGTGGTTTCTAGCCTTCTTTCATCATTACTATTTAAATGTACTCTGCAATCGCGCAATTTCCTGTTGTGCAAACTGACTTTTTTAATGCTGTCGCGAGCAATTTTCTTGATGTTGGTCAGCTCCTTACGTTCTTTTTCAGCTTCAAGTATTTTTCGGTAAAGTGCATCAGCAACGTCGGGATTGATATGAAGATAATTATCGAGATTTCTTTTAACTATGTCGTAAATGAAATTTCTAACGGTTAATCCATTAGGCTCAATGTGGCTCGATCCTAGTTTGGTTTTAGTCTGAGATTCGAAAATGGGCTCCTGTATTTTAATGCTAATAGCAGCAACAACTGAGGTCCTGATATCGCTTGGATCGAAATCTTTTTTGTAAAACTCGCGTATGGTTTTCACGAAAACTTCGCGGAAGGCTGTCTGATGTGTTCCGCCTTGAGTTGTATGTTGACCATTGACAAAAGAATAATATTCTTCTCCATACTGCTTTGCGCTATGCGTAAAGGCAAATTCAAAATCACCTTCTGAAATATGTACAATAGGGTATAAGGTAAGTCCGTTAATATTACTAGTAAGCAAATCGTGAAGGCCATTTTTTGCCTGAAGTTTAGTGCCATTAAAGTTAATGGTAAGCCCCTTGTTGAGATAGGCGTAGTTCCAAAGCATTTTTTCAATGTATTCACTTAGGAAATGAAAATTTCCAAATAAATCTGAATCGGGTGTAAAGCTTATAATTGTGCCATTACGGAGGTCTGATTCTGAAATAGGAGAGTCGTGTAAAATTTCTCCTTTAGAAAATTCCACAACTTTGGTCTTTCCTTCTCTAATAGACTGAACTTTGAATGCAGAAGATAATGCATTAACGGCTTTCGACCCAACTCCATTTAATCCAACTGATTTTTTAAAAACGCTAGAATCATATTTCGCACCAGTATTCATTTGAGAAACACATTCGATTACCTTTCCCAAAGGCATACCTCTTCCATAATCGCGGATGGTAACTTTTTGTTCCATAATTTGAACTTCAACAGTTTTCCCAAAGTTCATCACATGTTCATCAATCGAATTATCAATAATCTCTTTTATAAGAACATAGATGCCATCATCTTGTGAACTTCCATCGCCAAGTTTTCCAATATACATACCTGGTCTCAACCGGATGTGTTCTTTCCAATCTAATGACTGTATGCTTTCTTCGTTATAGTTTGCTACTGGTATCATAATTTTATCGTACAAAAGTACAATTAATCAATTGAATCTGATTATAAGAATTCAAAAAAATATTAACCATCTGAATTCGAATAAAGTTTATAAGTCAAACTCAATCTCTTTAAACGAACAAGAAATCAAATTATTGTTTTCAGAAAGCAATTGGAGTTGCCCAAATTTATTCACTCCCTGAATGCTTGCTTTTATTTTCTCACCTTGATAATTGTAGGTTTTATATTCATTTAAACAATATAATTGATTCAAATAATCAATATCTAACTGTTTTATTTTTTTATCTTTAAGTTCCTGATAACGAATAAAAATGAAATTCATTAACTGAATTAGAGTGTCCTTTAGAGGATAGACTGCATTTGTAATGTTAGATAAGGAGATAGGATTAGGTGCATTGCTGGTGAAAACTGTTTGATTTATGTTTATTCCTATGCCTACTATACTTTTTTCTAATTGGCTGCCAATAATTGAGTGCTCTATTAATGTTCCAGCAATTTTTTTATTTCCCACATATATGTCGTTGGGCCACTTAATTTTTACATTTGAAGAATTTAACTTGTCGGAAACAAAATCATAAATGCCAAGAGCAATTACTTTGTTTAATAGAAACTGAAGCGAAGGTTCAAGAAAATGGGGTTTTAGAATAATACTAAAGGTGAGATTCTTTCCTGATTCACTTTCCCAAGAATTTCCTGCATTACCTCTTCCTTTAGTTTGATAATCCGCAATAATAATAACTTCGTTCTCAAAAGGCTGCATTTGCAGCTGTTTAGCGAAATCATTTGTTGATTCAGTTTCGTTTAATCGGATAATTCTATTTTTTTGATGGTTAAAAGAAAAAACAAAATCAGGGGGTGTATTCATGGATTATAGTAATTAGGTGAAATATGCATGAGTTTTCTCGGTAAAATTACTTATTTTTGCAAACTTGATAAAATTAGGACATTTACATGCCAAGAAAAAAAAAATCAGAAAGTCAGGAATCTTTACTTTTAACAGTTATAGAGGCTCTGCAAGAAAAGAAAGCTGAAACTTTAGTCTCTTTAGAATTAGCGAAAGTTCCTTCATCCATATGCGAACACTTTGTAATTTGTACAGGAAATTCTCGAACTCATGTTGAGGCACTGTATGAATCAGTATGCGAAATAGTCAAAAAGAAAACCGGGCAAAGGGTTTGGCATACCGAAGGATTTGACAATGCTGAATGGATTTTGATTGATTATTTCGATGTTGTTGTTCATATATTCCAACCCGAAAGCCGTGAATTTTATCAACTGGAAGCATTATGGGCTGATGCGCCTACAACTACTTATTGATTTTATAAATTGATCTATTTATGTCAGAAAACGAAAATAAACAAGCAAATCCTTTGAAAGGCAAAGGACCAATTAAAAAGAAACCAAAGTTTAGTTTTTACTGGATATACGGAGCTATCGCGGTTATATTTATTGCTTTGCAATTTTTTAATTATGGAGGAGGGACAAAGGAAATTGAGTACTCTCGTTTCGAGAAAATGTTGCAAAAACAAGATGTCGAAAAAATCATCATTGTAAATAAAGAAAATGCTGAAATATATATAAAGAAAGAAAAGCTTAAAAGTGATTCAGCTTATAAAGATATTGAAGTAAAAACTTTTGGAAGCTCTTCTGGACCACAATATGTGTTTGAAGTTGGATCTGTAGAAAATTTTGAAAAGAAACTTGAAAAATCAAAGAAAGATTTTATTGCTGCTTTAAAGCTAGATAGCACAGAAGCAGGAAATCAAAAACTTCAATCTTTTGAAAATCAATTTCCAGTTCCAGGATATAAAACCCGTACCAATTGGACAGGTGATATTCTTAGCTGGATTGCTCTGCCAGTGATTTTTATTTTATTCTGGCTTTTTATTATGAGAAGAATGTCAGGAGGTGGAGGCGGAGGTCAGATCTTTAATATTGGAAAATCAAAAGCCCAATTATTTGATAAAGATACTCATGTTAATATTACATTTAAGGATGTTGCTGGTTTAGAAGAAGCAAAAACTGAAATTATTGAGATTGTAGACTTTTTGAAAAATCCCAAAAAGTATACTCAATTAGGGGGGAAAATCCCTAAAGGCGCTCTACTGATTGGACCTCCAGGTACAGGAAAAACATTACTAGCGAAAGCAGTAGCGGGTGAAGCAAAAGTACCTTTCTTTTCACTCTCAGGCTCCGATTTTGTTGAAATGTTTGTTGGAGTTGGGGCATCTAGAGTTAGAGATTTATTTAAAACGGCTAAAGAAAAGGCTCCTTGTATTATTTTTATTGATGAAATTGATGCAATTGGAAGAGCGAGAGGTAGAAGTGCTGTTACCGGAGCTAATGATGAGAGAGAAAACACCCTCAATCAACTGCTAACTGAAATGGACGGTTTCGCAAGTAATGCCGGAGTTATTATTTTGGCTGCTACAAATAGAGCTGATATTCTTGATCGTGCATTAGTTAGAGCAGGTCGCTTTGATAGACAGATTCATGTTGAACTACCTGATATTTCTGAAAGGAAAGCAATTTTTGAGGTTCATATGCGTCCATTAAAATTTAAAGCTGATGATATTAATTTTGATTTCTTAGCAAAACAAACACCAGGATTTTCTGGAGCTGACATTGCTAATGTTTGCAATGAATCAGCATTAATAGCTGCGCGTAATGACAAGGAAGCTATTGAAAAACAAGATTTCCTTGATGCTATTGATAGAATTGTTGGTGGTTTAGAAAAACGCAGTAAAATAATTTCACCTGAAGAAAAGAAAGTAATAGCTTTCCACGAAGCAGGACATGCTTCTGTAAGTTGGTTATTACGCTATGCACATCCATTAGTGAAAGTAACAATTGTTCCTAGGGGCAAAGCTTTAGGTGCAGCATGGTATCTTCCTGAAGAACGCCAAATTACTACATCCGAGCAGATGTTTGATGAAATGGTTGCAACACTTGGAGGCAGAGCCTCTGAAGAAGTAAATTTCGGGAAAGTTTCTACAGGAGCCCTCAATGATTTGGAAAGAGTTACCAAGCAAGCTTATTCTATGATAGTTTATTTTGGACTGAATTCCGAGATTGGGAATGTAAGTTACTACGATTCATCTGGCCAGCAAGAATATCAATTGACTAAGCCATTCAGTGAGAAGACTGCTGAAACAATTGATTTTGAAATTCGTAAATTGATTGAATCTGCATACGAAACTGCAAAAAAGATAATTATTGAGAATAAGGATAAACTTACACAATTAGCGGAGTATTTGCTAGAAAAAGAAGTCATTTTCAGAGAGGACCTTGAAGCTATTTTTGGGAAAAGACCCTTTGATGAGGAAATTGCAATTAAAAATGTTGCATTAGCAGAAGTTTCTACAGAGGATTCTGAAATAGGAGAAGTTAGTAAAGAAAGTACTGAAAACGAAATTGCATAACAATGGAAGAAAGCACAACACGCGAAAAAGTCCTCAAAGCTATTCGTAATGCGCTTATTGAACCGAGTGAGTCCCCATTCCCTTATACAGATTTTGAATCTTCAATTTTTGTTGAAAGCAAAGATTTACTCGAAGTTGTATTTGCAGATGAATTTACGAAAGTTGGAGGAGTATTTGTTTATTGTGAGAATCAAAACGAATTTGAGAGGAATTTCAAATCAATAATTTCACAAAAACAATGGGAAACACTGTTTTGTTTTGAAGGCGAGATTCAGGAAATGTTAAAAAATGCTGAGATTGCTTATTCTACTTCAACAGATAACCTAAATCAAATTCAGATTGGGATCACTCCTTGCGAATTTTTACTTGCTAGAACAGGGAGTATAATGATTTCTACCCGAAATCAAACTGGGAGACGTCTTCATGCTATTCCTGACGTACATATTGTAGTTGCCAAGTCATCACAGATAGTAAATGATTTGAAAGATGCTTTTAAGATAATAAAGCAAAAAAATGAAAATTTACCTTCGATGATTTCCGTAATAACTGGTGCTAGTCGCACTGCTGATATTGAAAAAACATTGGTCATGGGAGCGCATGGTCCTCGTGAATTGTATGTTTTTTTTATTGACGAATTTTAATGTAAAGTAAAAGTGAATAATTTTTCGAAACGAACTATTACTGGGTTTTCTTTTATAGGAATTGTAATTGCCTCAGTTGTGATTCATCCACTAGTTTTTGCAGGATTATTTTTAATAGTTGCCTTGTTAAGTTTAAGAGAGTTTTTTAATTTGGTTACAACTGATCAAATAAAACCCTTATTAATCCCGACTTATTTTTCTGTAATTTTTATTTATGTTTCTTTTTGGGGTTGGAAATATCTATTTCCAGAACATCCGAAATATTTATCTTTAAATATTATTGTTTTGTTTCTTCCTTTTATTATTCAACTATATAGAAAATCAGAAAAACCATTTCATAATATAGCTTACACCTTACTTGGGGTATTCTATATTGTGTTTCCTTTTATACTCCTTGGATCATTCTACTTTATAATTTATCCCACAGAAGGAATATCTTATGGGGTTTTATTTGGTTTTTTTGGGATAATTTGGATAAGTGATACAGGTGCTTATCTTGTTGGTTCTTTAATAGGGAAACACCGACTTTTTAAAAGGATATCTCCAAAGAAATCGTGGGAAGGAAGTATAGGAGGAGGAATATTTGCTATTGGAGGTGCTGTTTTGAGTTGGTATTTATTTGGGGCTCTGCTTGTATGGCAATGGGTTATTTTAGCAATTATAATACTTATTGTTGGAACACTTGGCGATTTAGTCGAATCTTTACTTAAAAGAAGTTTGGGCGTAAAAGATTCAGGCTCAATTTTACCTGGCCATGGAGGACTATTAGATAGGTTTGATAATGTTTTTCTTTCAGCTCCATTTGTTTTTGTATATTTAATGATAATTTAAAATCACATGAAACTTCACAAAGAAGGCTATAGAATAATGGTGACGATTTTTTTCGTTCTAGCTATAATTTTATATCTAATTAATATTTATGCGCCACAGCACTCGTGGATTAATTACATTTTATATACTTCTGCTTTTATATTTTACTTCTTTGTCGTTCGGTTTTTCCGAAATCCTGAACGCTTATCGGAATATCCAAACGATTCGGTTATATCATCTGCTGATGGTACCGTAGTTGTAATTGAAGAAGTTTTTGAAACAGAGTATTTCAATGATAAACGAATTCAGGTTTCTGTTTTTATGTCTCCTTTAAATGTGCATGTAAATCGATTCCCAATTGATGGGGAGGTTGTTTATACAAAATATAAACCAGGAAGATATTTGGTGGCTTGGCTCCCTAAATCTTCAATTTTAAACGAAAGGAATTCTGTGGTTATCCAGCATAAAAAGCACCAGATAATGATGCGACAAATTGCTGGGGCTTTAGCTAGAAGAATAGTTTGTTATGCTAAAGTTGGAGAACTTGCTATTCAAGGGACTGAAATGGGAATGATAAAGTTCGGTTCGAGAGTAGATCTGTTTTTACCCCTTGGAAGCACGATAAATGTTCAGTTGGAAGATAAAGTGGTTGCTGGGAAAACAGTAATAGCAACTATTCCGAATTGATAAACATTTGTTTTTGCTTGATTATCTTCCTGAAAGTATTCGCAAATACTATTCGAAAGTAGACTATTATTAATAAGAGAAGATTTGTTTCAACTCGATAAGATTATGAATTTCATAGGTTGCAGGTTCTAATATCTCTTCATCTCTGAAATTTACAAATACCTGATCTATTCCAAAAGCCTTTGCCGCAATTATATCAACAATTGGGTCGTCTCCAATCATTATGCTTTCTTCTTTCTTTGCCTTTGCTGTTTTTAAGGCATATTCAAAAATACGTTTGTCAGGTTTCATATATCCAGTTTCTTCAGAAATAATTATCTTATCGAAATATTTATCAAGTTTTGAGAAGGATAGCTTACGGTATTGTGTTTCCAAGAAACCATTGGTGATAATATGCATACTGTATCTTTTGGATAAATATTCAAGAGTATCCTTTGCATTTGGATAGAGTTGAGTTTTAGTTGGGGATATTTCAACATAGTCTGTTGCCAAAATAATAGGCAGCATATCACTATAGACATTGTAGTTTTGTAAAGTTAATCGGAAACGTTCAACATTAAGCACTTCTTTAATTACTTCCCCTTTTCGGTAGGCATCCCAAAGCATATTGTTGAATCGGGTATAAGTCTTAAGAAAATCATCGAAATAAATTATGCCCTTCTCTACTAAATTATGCTTTAAATAGATTTCTTTAATCGTATCATGTGCATTTTTATCAAGGTCCCATAATGTTCTGTCAAGGTCGAAAAAGAGATGCTGGTATGATTTCATTGAATTATTTTGAATTAAAAGTAGTGTATAAGTAGAAGGTATATCCAAAACCATTGTTGAATTTGAATGGGTATTTTTTGGATGGATTTTTTAAATGATCTCCGTTTATATGTTTTGAGTTTATTAATGCTTGTTACTTGGCAATTGAGTTAAGTGTTTTGTTTTTGAATAAGATCATTAATTTTGAATATATTGTAGTTGAGCTTAAAACCAGAGCGCAAATATCGAGTGATTATTTTATACCATTTAATCTGGGCATATTTCCCATGAGTTAGTATGTCAGGGCTAACTTCCTGAATTAATTTCCCTATCCTTAGTAAATGAAGGATATAAGGAACGTAAATCTGTTGAATTATTTCTTTGTCAATTTGAAAGGTTCCTAAGTCTACTTTCATCTCTGAAAGAAAACGGAAGTAATGAAAGTGAAAGAATATGATTTCGAATTCATTTTCTTTTATAGATTGGGCTTTTGCTTGGCAAGACCAAAGTAATCGAATTGGAGAAGAAACAGTTTCATTATTTTTAGAATGAGAGCTAACTAAAGTATATTGTTGGACATTCCAAGGGGCAACGCCTCCGCCTAAATGTTCTAATACATGCACCCCCTCGAATCGTTCAGTCCAATCGTCCAGGTATTTTTGATCGCCGAATTTGCCATTTTCATAACGGTTATAGCACCAATCGATACATGCATTCCTCCACCAGTTTAAAGTCCTCATGCCATATGTGGTATTGCGAAACAACATAAATTGCACACAATATATTCCCGATAGATTTGATTTATCATAACGGGGAGTGTAATTATGTTTACTTAACAGTATGCTTGAAGTATTAGCTTCTACCAGAAGTTTTTCAGGATTATCAAAGAAATATAAGTCGGCATCCAAATAAGTACAATGGTCTAAATTGAATTCTTTTATGCAATATAGAATGACTGAAGGCGTGCAAGTCCACATATACTCAACGTAGGAACGACTCGGTTTAATATTTAAAAGGTGAATGTCTTCAAATTCCTTTAGTGAAATTATGCTTATCTTTTCAAGTTTAAGTTTATTGAGAACATGAATAACAACATCATCAAAGGCAACAACATATAAATGAAAGTCAGTACAATGAGTTAATAGAGAATCATACATGGCAAGACCACGACTCATGTAATTTGAGTCAAATAGAGTACAAAACTTAAGCATGTTTATTCTTTTGTGCCAATATTACATTATCTAAATATAAATCATTATTATTAGGCGTAACAAGGCCTAATATCAATCCCATTAGAGTGAATGGACTTATTAAAATGGCTGTAATTAACAGATTAATAAACCCGTTTTTAGTATGGGTTTTCTTATAAATATATCCGTTTAACAATTGGAATAGTACTTTGATGTTAGGAACCGACTTTATTTGCTTATGCACTTTAAAACCATGTTTTTCAAAAATAGATTTTAAACCAAAAGAAGAATATCTGGCAAAATCATAAGGTTGTTCGTGTTCGTCCCAAACAAAGGGAACAGTCAACAAAATATATCCTCCTTGTTTTAATACTCTGTTGATTTCATTTAAAAATTCATCAGGATTAAACACATGTTCCAACACTTGATTGCAAATGATCGAATCGAATCTTTCGTTTGGAAAAGGGAAAGTAATCCCATCATAAAATACGTCTATATCTTCGTTTTGATGCGTATGTCCAGTCTGTTCGATATCCATTCCAATATACTGATTGGTGGTAAACAAATGTTTATAGGGCTTTTTGCCGCAGCCTACATCTAAGCAATCTCCTGTAATCGAAGCAGATAATTTCTTAATGTTTTTGTGCAATGCCAGACGGGCAAAATAAAATGGGTTTAGCAATATTCCTAAAATAGTGTGGGGGTTAAACTGCTGATTATAGTATAACTTTATTAGTTTATCTTTCATCATGCTTCAATTTAAATAAGAATCCTTTTGAACTTACTCTTATATCATGTAGATTTACGCCATTAAATTCTGAAATTAATTCATAGTCATCTGACATATAATCTGAAAATTTCTTTAGTGAAAGCAAATAGCATGGATATGATGCCTTATATATTGATTTTGGAACTTTCTGAACCGTGATTAAATCTTCTGTTACAGTAAGGTCTGAATTGAAAAGTGTACGCTCAATATAAATGAAAGGGACCCTTGTTTTAATGATTTCATTCAATAAAGTATAAGGTTTATCAATATATTGAAGCACACTACATAGTAATATAATATTGCATTTGTTTGAAGCTAAGCATTGGTCTAACGAATGATAAAAGTGCAAATTATCAGTGGTGAAATGCTCTATCCCTGCGTCCACAAAATGTGTTTGCTCTATAACATTCCAACTTATTTTGTCGAAATATTTAATCATTGGTTTATGTTGAATATAAGTTGATCCAAGTGAGCCCCCAAAATCAATCACATTCAGTTGGTTGTGATTGTTAATTGAGCTTAAAAACAAAGAAGTAAGCAGCTCCCAAGAATAATCCCCTTGATTAAAAATTAATCCATCTCTTTCATATAATGCTGCAGATTTATGAACCTTAATATTTGCTTCAAACACTTTTCTGAAAATGCTTTCTTCATCGTATCCCTTGGCTTCATACGCTGCTTTATCCCAATCGGAATAGCTTCCAAACCATCCACTTTTCTTGAAAATGTGATGATAATAGTGCATGAAATAGCTGAGAATCCGTTTCATTATTTTGTTTAATTAAACAGCAAACCTACTTAAATTTTGCGAATGTTGCAAATTATAGACATTATCTTAATTTTAAAGGATTAGATTTCAGATAGATAAGACTTATCATAAGGGGCGTCGAAATGAATTAATAATGTTTTTCTATTAATTATATTGAGCCTTATGCCAATAAAATCAGAATTAATTAATCTTTAAAATGAAGTGTATTCAGAAATCGATTAAGAGTTTTTAGCCCATTGCATGTCGCAATTAGTGTTTGATTATTTTTTAGTTTTGGATTATTTACAGTAAATCCACCTTCAAATAGTTGCAAGAAAATGAACTTGAAAGAAAATAGGCTATTTGTATCGAAAATTTCTCCAAAAGATAGATAAATAGCATTTTATCAATAGAAATACTTACTAGAATCAGAAGGAATCGGGAAAATAATTCAAAATCTTATAATGTTTTTTCATTTTTATTGAAATATATTTTCTTTATTCAAATAGGTTAAACCCCAGCATTGACAGGCCTTATAGTGATGAAATGAGATTGTAATAAGAATTAAATAGAAATATATTTTTGAAAAATAAGTTGTAGTATAAAAAATATGTGTATCTTGCGCCAAATTAAAAAAAATTCAAAATGAACAAAGGCACAGTAAAGTTTTACAATGATTTAAAAGGATTCGGTTTTATTAAAGATTCAGAAACCGATAAAGAATATTTCGTACATTCATCCGGTTTAAAAGACCGTATCAAAGAAAATGATGAAGTAACTTTTGACCTCGAACAGGGTAAAAAAGACTTAAATGCTGTAAACGTTAAACTAGCATAGTTTAACTTCACAGTCAATTTAAAAAAAGAGTCTTACGATAAGTAAGGCTCTTTTTTTATGAGCAAATTTTCTATTTCGAAAAATTTTCTGCTTCGCTAAACTGAAAATTAATAATCACACTTCCCTTTTTATCGATGTAACCCCATTTTCGTTCTTTATACACTAATGCCATTCCATCTTTAAAACTTTTGGCGTCCTCATACTGTGGATTCACCAAATAAGTCCCCTTATTATCAATATATCCCCAAAGCATTCCTTTTCTTACCAAAGCCAAGCCATTACTGAAATCTTCCGCTTTGTCGAACTGTGGATTAATTGTATAAGTTCCACTAACATCAATAAACCCCCATTGCGTTCCCTTGCGCACTCTTGCCAAGCCCTCTGTGAAATCATAAGCATCGTTAAATTGAGGATTAATCACCCAGCTTCCTTTCTTGTCAATATAACCCCATTCTTTCTGTTTTCTAGCACGAGCCAATCCGTTAACGAAATTTCCAACAAGCTCAAATTGGGGATTTATAATATAGGTCCCCGTTTTATCAACATAACCCCAACTAAATGCTTTTTTAATGCGAGCCAAACCATTATCGAAGTTTTCAGCTTCATCAAACTGAGGATTAATTACCCATGTGCCACTTTTGTTCACATAACCCCACTTCCTTGCTTTGCAGGCTTTTGCCAAGCCATCACAAAATTCCCCTAATTCATCAAATTGAGGATTTACCACAAATAAGCCTTTTTTATCAATCAAACCCCATTGCTCACCTTTTCTTACCCGTGCAACACCATCTGAAAATCCCAAGGCTTCATCAAATTGAGGATTAATTATAAAAGCACCCTTCTTGTCCACATAGCCCCATTGCCTGAATTTTCTAACAGCAGCCAATTCTTCCGAGAAATTCTCAACATATTCAAACTGTGGATTAATTATATAAGTTCCTTTGGGATTAATATAACCCCAATCCCCACCCGAGCGTGTACACGCATTTCCATTTGAAAAAGCCTTGGCGTTTGCAAACTGTGGATTAATAATATAAGTGCCTTTTTTATCAATATAGCCCCAGTCTTTTCCAAGACGAACCAAGGCTAAATCCTGAGCAAACATTGATATACATATGCCTGTCAAGAATATTGAGAATACAATTTTTTTCATGATATTATATATTTAATTTTGACAAAAATAAGAAATATATTAATAACATAATCTAAATGAACTTAATTCCAGAGAAAATGTTGAAATTTTAAAATGCCAATTTACTTTTAACTTGTCTCTTCCGTTTCGCTTTAAGCTCTAAAGCTACTGCTTATTTTTCTCTGTTTTTATTCTATTATCAATTAACTACAATCTAAATAAAGTAAAAGCACTGGCAACCTTATAGATCATTCTTGCTCAATCAAAATATCCTTTGTTAGGAAAACGATACCTAACAGCAATTCACCTTAAATTTAGTCCCCGAATTCGAAAAGTATTTTCCTAACAAAGAAAAGGTTAATTCTAATTGGCAGATTCAACTCGCAAATGCAATATTTCATGCCACTAAATTAATAAATACTTGAATTGGTGCTGTGAACTTAAGTTATTTTCTTGGTCTAATATCTATTTTTTCTTGTCTTCCCTGTATAAACCTATTATTGCAATATTTGAATTCGCTTTTTTTAGGAATGTATTGTCTTATTAATTTAT
>CAIXTV010000107.1 GCA_903922465.1 uncultured bacterium | reverse complement strand
GGACGGCAATACGGGCATGCCACAATGGGGCTATGGAATTGCCGACAGAGTTCAGGTAGATCTTTTCGCAGAAAATCCTCCTTATGCACCTATAGGCGTAAGTATTAGCGGTATCGATTTAACAACTGCCGGACTGGCTACATTTCAGGTTTCACCAACCTGGAGTGGCAACTACTATATCAGAGTGCGCAACCGCAACCATTTAGAAACCTGGTCGGCTGTGGCCGTTCCTTTTAACACCAGCAATGTGGATTATAATTTCCAGACAGGTCTTTATCAGGCCTATGGAAGCAATCCTCAAATGTTGGTATCTTCTACTCCAGCTTTATATGCATTCTATCTTGGCGATTTAGATCAGGGTGGATGGATAGATGCCATAGATTTCAATATGTTTGAACCTGAATTAACCATGGGAACAACAGGTTTCACTAATGCTGATTTTGATGGGGGTGGATGGGTCGATGCTATTGATTTCAATATGTTTGAACCCCGACTTACCTATGGAAATTCCACCGAATATCCTGGAAAGAAATAAAGGTATTCATTAGAGGCTGATTGCCTAAACAAGAAGTCCCAAATTTCAATTCAAAGGATATCCTCCTTATGAATTGGAAATTTGGGACTTTTTATTTAAAACGGGACGCCCCACCACATTAGCAGGGCAGCAACAAAAAGCCTAACAGGTTTCGAAAACCTGTTAGGCTTTATAAATAAGCTTATTCACATGGGAGATAATTAATCCTAAACAGATTAACTCCAATACGCTAAGTCAAAAACTCAAACCACAGCAAGCAATTTAGGAAAACTAATTGCCTCACGCCCTAATCAATTCCCAACTGAAGCTATTACAGTGATAATATCAGAATCTAAGCCAATAGGCTCATCTTTTATCATAAAGCGCATCTTATAATGACGAACTTCTGGCTTTAAACTAGTGTTGCTTCGTTTATCTTTATAAGGAGAACTGGTGGCTCTACCTATTTCTGTCCATTTCATAACGGCTTCATCCGCCCCTGCAATCTTAGTATAAACACCTCCATAAACGATAACACCTACAAATACACTTTTTACAAAATCCAAAGCGACTTCTCCAGAATTAGAGTGAAGAACCTTTACTTTTGGCTTAGCATTTTCTTCATCAATAATGCGTTCTGAACCAATGATACCTAATTTTTCGCCCAATGCTTCGTTATAACCAGCATGGCTTTTAATACGTTGAACCATAGGTGCAATACGTTTAAAAATACCAGCAGCAACTGAAGCAGGAGCTACAGGCAATGTTGGCATCACGGGTAAGGTACCCAGTGGTGAACCAATTTCGCCTTCAAAAAGTAAATCTTTATAAGATGTGAATCCTTCTGATGCAGGTCTGATGATACTGATACAATTCATAACATAGCTTCCTGCAAGTAAAGCAGCAGCAATATCGTCTATTTCGTCTTGTGTTAAACCAATACTTAAGCCAATAGATTGAACTTCTGTATTAAGATTATAGAGCCAGATAAGTCTCTCAGCTTCTCCGTAGGGTAAATAATACTTCTTCATAGTGTTGAATTAATTTTATATTTTATATATTCATGGTTACTAATTTCGTTTTCAAAGCCTTAAATTCAGTTTTTTCGGTCTCGATGGCATCTCATTCAAAGGAAGGAGCAAATTTTCCTGTCCTGAAATCAAAATATTCTGTCCTAAAATCATTTGCTGCCATCATCGAATCATTTATTTTGGTCATGAAAACAAATATTTTGGTCGCGAAAACAAATGTTTTTGTCATAGAAACAAATATTTTGGTCGCGGAAACAAATGCAGGCATGACTAAAATAAATGATTCAATCACTGAATAATTTGCTGCCGACTCCGAATAATTTGCCGCCATATTGCCAGCATTTGTCACAGTATCGGTGGCAATTAAAATCGGAACCCAAAAAGTCAACAATGAGATGATTTCAAATAAATATCAAACCACATAAACTGAATTAGCTATTAAAGAACATTCTTTATAGTTTTAATCTTAGGATTTTAAGTTTCAAATAAACCTAAACTCATTGTCACTTAATCGCAGATACAAATTTCTATTTACGACCTAATAAAAATACTATGTCGGCAAAATTAATGTATTATTTTGACATAACAACAAAAATTCGAAAATAATAATTTTATTTTTTTAATTGGTGAAAATAAGGGCACGAACTAAGCCCAGTCAAAGCCTCGATTTAGCTTGAAAAACAGAACAAGCCACCGATTCACAAATTATTATTCTGAGATAATTTATATCCCCCTAAGAAATCTGTGAATCTGTGGCAAAAATTTAATTTTATAGCCCCCAATTTAAGTCTGGGAAGAATTCTCTTGATAAAACCCTAAGTAAAAACAAGCAGTAAATAAAACCAAATAAACCTAAGAGGAAAAACATCATCCGAAAGACGCCTTAGCAATAGCCTGATAACTAATAAGATTCGGAGATGTTGAAAACATATCGTAAAATTAATGTACAATTTACATACAACATAAAAATTAACTGTATTTTTGAGCCAAATATTATATTATCGAAATTACTAAAATTAAATACTATGAAAAAACAAATTACACAGAAAGCCCGACACTTCGGGCTAAAAAT
>CAIXTV010000106.1 GCA_903922465.1 uncultured bacterium | reverse complement strand
TTATGGTGCGGAGGATATTTGGTAAGGTGCGGTAAAACTTATATTTAGGAAGGATATGATGTGTTTTAGTAATGACAAATATTTGTAATTTTTATATTGATTTATTTCTGATAAAAACTGATAAATGCCTTGTGCAAATAATCTGTTTTCTGTTGAAAATTGAAAAGCGCAAGGCCTCAGTTTTGATTTTTTGGGTGGGGATTAAAATTTGTTAGGTTATATTGTTGTTCGAGCAAAATTTTTAAATACTGCTGAATGACCTAATTGCTGTGTGTTTTTAAATATTTCGCCCCTATTGGGCTTAAATTTCAAGCTGATTAATATTTTCACCCATATTTCGTCCCTATGGGACAATGGATGTATGAAAACCATTGCTCCCGTAGGGATTAAATATGGGTAGTGAAAATAGTTGAGTCGAATTTAAGTCCCGTTAGGGACGATTTATAAATTAGTCGGACAACAATGATTTATCAAATCCTATTTCCCCGGATATTCAGTAGCATTTCCTGCTGTAATTCTCGGTTCAAACATATTAAAGTCATCCGAATCAACCCATCCACCTCCATTAAAGTCAGAACCATAGAATCCAGTAGCACCTAAAGTTAAATCAGGTTCAAACATATTGAAATCGTCAGAATCTATCCATCCCCCTTGGTCTAAATCGCCCAAATAAAAGGCAAACAAATCGGGACTAAACCCTACCTGCACCTGTGGATTACTTCCATAGGCCTGAAAAAGGTTGGTCGTAAAGTCATAATAAACCGTATCACCATTAAAAGGCACCGCAATAGCCGACCAAGTAGCCAAGTGGTTGCGATTGCTCACCTTAATATAATAGTTCCCATTTTTGGAAGTGTCGGTCTGGAAACTTGCCAATCCATTGGTGCTGATATCGATTCCGCTAATGCTAACCCCAGCTGCGGTGTAAGGAGCATTTTCGTTATAAAGTTCAACATCGATTTTGTCAGCTATCACGGGTGCCCATTGAGCTGAGCCTGAATTCCCATCCTGAACAGCATTCATCGAAAGCGTTGATGCATTATATAATCCTTCTAAAAACAGGTGAAGATTAATTGTTTTAACACTTGGAAGAGTCCCACTCACCCTTATATTATCAAGATAAAGATTGTTTCCCATGCCACTAATGGCTTCAAATTTAATTCTATTTGTCCCAGTGGGTAAGCTAATAGACTGAGTTGCCCATTGAGAAAGATTGGGCGTAAATGGGCCATAACTTGCGCCAGCAGTATTAAGTGTGCCACCACTACCCCCTGTCATAACTGTTAAGAGATTCCAATTAAAACCAAAATCGGTAGTATAATACACATTCAATCTGTCATCTTCATACCCAGGGAAGGGGTAGGCAGCATAAGCATAATCAAACTTCAATTTAGGCTGGTTTAATGTGCTTATATCGAAAGCAAATGTGCTCAGATAATAGCTTGCACCATATTCCTGATTGAAGAAATTCGCAAATATTGATGTGGTTCCGATGCCATAACTGCTGCATGCATTTGTGGGGAACCACATAGCTTCTAGGAAAAAATAATTATACCAACATAATGGAGGAAGCATTCCTAATTCAAAGTTTTCTGACCATGCGCCACTCGTAATACCACATTCAGTATTAAAATAATAGGGCCCTGACCAGTTGGTCGAAGCATTCGACCCACAATTAGTTTGAACATAGTAATAATAGGAGTTTCCACCTGCTAAGCCTGTTAATGTAAAGGGATTGGTTACCCCAGTAACGATTGTTCCTGAAGTTTGCGGATCGAAATATCCCAATGCATATTTGATGCTCCATTGAGTTCCACCATTAGCGTTCCAGCTTAACACTGCAGAATTGCTTGTGATATTGCTAGCTGCTGCATTGTCAGGAGTTGGGCAAATTACCCTGAAAAAATCTGAAATCTGACTCGTAACATTAGGTTGACATCCCTGCACTATGCAATAATAATATCGTTCACCATCGTAATTTGCTTGAGGCGTATAGGTATTGGTTTGAGCTCCATTGGCCGACCCAAGTGAAGTGCCACCGCTTAAGCTTTGGAAGGTATTGATATACCACTGATAGCTCCAAGCCCCACTTGCTGTTACGGAAATAGGGGAAAAACTTCCATTATATGGCTGAGTCTGGCTAAATGTAGATTGACTGTCTATGGTTGTATTAGGATGAATTATAATTTGAACAACATTTGAGTAGGCCGAATCGCCTGCATTATTAACCTTGGCACAATAGTACTGTGTAGATGTCATATTCTCTCTAATATAATTATTAGTATTTGCTCCACTTCCCGCAGTAACATCTATCCAATTTGTTAAACCATCTGCCGATTCTTGCCATTGAATAGTTCCGCTATATGAGCTTAATGTCAGAGAAGCAGTGGCCCCATTGCAAATAGGTGAGTTTGATGCAGCAATTCCGGCATAGTAATTTTCAAGCCTGATGTTATCAAGATAAAGATTGTTGCCAAAGCCACTAATAGCTTCAAATTTTATCTTATTACTTCCCGCTGGTAAGTTAATCGATTGAGTTGCCCATTGCGATGAAGTTGGAATAAACACACTAGTTATAGGCCCAGCAGTATTGAGGGTCCCATTTCCACCCCCGGTCATAAGGATTAATAGATTCCAGCTTTGCCCAAAATCGCTCGAATAATAAACATTCATTCTGTCGTTTTCATATCCGGGAAATGGAGCATAAGCGTAGTCAAATTTCAATTTAGAGATGGTATAAGAACTGATGTCGAAAGGAAATGTGATAAGAGAATAAGACGTACTATTACTTTGTGAATAGAAATTAGCTTTGATGGCCGCCGCTCCAATTCCATTGCTGCTGCAGCTAGTATTTCTTTCCCAGTAACCGCCTCCCGATTCACTTATGCTCGACCAACAAAAAGGAGGGAAAGCAGCAGCTTCAAAGTCTTCTGTCCAGAGGGTGCTAATGATTCCACAATCTGTTGTAAACGAAAAGGGTCCAGCCCATATACTGACGCTCCCAGCCCCACAATCTGTTTGAACATAATAATTGTAATTAGTTGTTGGACTTAATCCATTCAAAGTATATGGTGGAACTATCCCCGAAATCAACAAGCCTGAATTTAAAGGATTGAATGACCCCGTGCCATATTTAATATTCCACTGCGTTTCTCCCGGACATGACCAATTTAATTCTGCCGAATTACCCGTAATATTAATTGCACTTAAAGACGAAGGCTCTTGACAAGGCACTACATTAAAAGCTCCAGAAATTGCACTTGTTGCATCTATACCGCATCCACTAACAATGCAATAATAATAAAGAGTACCCGCAGTAACAGCTTGTGGTGTATAAGTATCGGTTTGCCCGCCATTTGCCCAATCAAGTGAACTTCCTCCACTATTACTTTCTGTGCTATTGCTATACCATTGAAACGTTAAAGACCCTCCCGAGGCACTAACTGAAATTGCTAAAAAGTTCCCATTTAATGGTTGACTTTGGCTTGAAGTATATTGGCTATTGATAAGCG
Organism: uncultured bacterium; assembly: GCA_903922465.1. Classification (GTDB taxonomy): domain Bacteria; phylum Bacteroidota; class Bacteroidia; order Bacteroidales; family CAIXTV01; genus CAIXTV01. The sequence goes on along the minus strand of CAIXTV010000106.1, from coordinate 21,629 downwards.
TGTTGGGATAGAACATTATTTGAACAATATTTGAATACACTGCAGTATAGCCTGTTTGAGAGACCTGAGCTCGATAAAACATCGAAGAAGCTAAGTTTGCTGTTGTGTAATGTGCTGCATTGGCTCCACTTCCCCCAGTCACATTAACCCAGTTTGTTGAGCCGTCACCCGATTGTTGCCATTGAATATTGCCCGTATGTCCTGATAATAATATGCTGGCAGTTGCCCCCTGACAAATTGGAGAATTTGATGCGGCACTCCCCCCCAGCGGAGCGGGAAGCAATTGCAATAAAATACTTACATCTGACGACCCTACATTAGCTGTCGCAATATCAGCAAAACCATCTTTGTTGAAATCCAAAACTGCAATTGAATACGGATAAGTCCCAACTGAATAATTACTTCCCACCGTGAAACTTCCATCCCCATGCCCATACACTATGCTAATGGCATTATTGCTTGGGCTTGATGCAACAATGTCAGCATTCCCGTCTCCGTTGAAATCTCCTATGGCAAGTGTCTCAGGATAATCCGTTAAATTACAAAGGACAGAAGCAGCAAATCCTCCCATCCCATTTCCAAAATAAACACCTACTTTGGGAGAACTATAATTAGCTGTGGCGATATCCATTTTGCCATCTTTATTGAAATCGCAAACGGCAATTGCATATGGAATTTCACCTAAACTAAAATTGCTAGCAGCAGCAAAACCTCCCATTCCATTCCCTAAAAAGACACTTACATTATACGAATATCTATTCGCTACCACCAAGTCTTCTTTCCCATCCCCATTAAAATCCCCAACAGCAATCGAGCATGGATTTGTTCCCGTAGCATAATAAGTAGCAGCAGAAAACAATCCCGAACCGTTCCCAATCAAAATGCTAATATTGTTAGAAGTATAATTGATAGTAGCAATATCAGCCTTCCCATCCTCATTGAAATCACCAATTGCAATTGCTTTTGGTCCAACTCCAACCGAATAATTTACTGCAGCAGCAAAATTTCCCGTACCACTTCCAATCAATATACTTACATTATTAGAACTCGAATTGGCAGCAGCTATGTCTTTTTTTCCATCGCCATTAAAATCACCAACTCCAACTGCTACATCCCCGCTCCCAGTTGCAAAAGTAGAAGTCCCAAATACCGTCCCTGAAGTCCATCCCCACTTAACACTGAAATTATTGGTATTACCCGTAATAATATCAGGTCTCCCATCAGCATTAAGATCTGTTGCGATTATTGTTTTAGGCACATTAGCACCAAGCGTCGAATTGTTAAGTGCAAAATTAAGTGTCGATCCAGAGCTAGAGCTTATGTCGAAATATGGGGTAGTGCTACTTATTGAAGAGCTTGTTTTACTCCCAACCTGCACCGAAACAGCCACTATTGAGCCAGCCCCATCAGGCACGGTCACCGTTATACTATTAGCTGTTGAAGCACTCACTGTTGCCGTAACAGCCCCGAAATATACAATGTTATTCGCAGGAGTACTACTAAAGCCACTTCCGCTTATAGTAACAGTAGTTCCAATTGGCCCAGTTGTGGGCCACATCGATTGTAGTTTTAATAACATGCCACCCGGCACAAATCCACTGCCTACAAAATTAGAAGTACTTCCGGTTTTTGTGAAATTAGTTAATGTTCCCGGCTTACTCCCCTTTTTGTCAACAATGTGTGTAATGAAACTATTGTTCCCGCCTATGATCCCCTGATTAAAATTATAATAAGCAACCAAACCACTTTCAGTCCCCGATAATTCAGAATTCATAAACGATTTAATTTCCAAATTACTAAGAGCACGGCTCCAAACACTGAATTCATCAAACTGACCATTAAAAAATTCACTATTACCCGAATACTGACTCCCTATCACAAAAGTACCAGCGTAAGGCGATGCGAAACTTGTTTTAGTTGCCATCAGTGCCCCGTCAATATATAAATAGCAAGTAGTCCCCGATCTGACGACACTAAAATAGTGCCACCCGCCATCACTTGGATAGGGCACGCCTGTGTTCCCCCAACCATCACCCACACGTATTATGCCCGTAGTATTCCCCCCCAAATAAAGGTTGCCACTCTGAGCAAACAGTTCATAATATACACCCAACTGAGCAGCATTATGTTTTGCCCAGGTCGAAACAGTATAATCCCCCGAAGTAGGAACAACACCCGCCCCTGATGCAATAAAAACATTATCATTCACCCCATCCAAATCCAGTGCATTTTGATTAGTAGCAACCCCACTATTCACAAAATTCGAACTACTGCCGGTTTTAGTAAAATTACCCAGCGAGCCATTATAAAGCCCTTTTTTCTCAATCAGACTAACAATTGAGCTATTCGCACCCCCGGCAATTCCTTGGTTGAAATTGTAATATGCGACCAAACCGCTTTCGGACCCACCCAGTTCTGTGGTCATAAGACTTAAGATTTCAGTAACACTTAACACACGGTTCCAAACACTAAACTCGTCAAGCTGACCATTAAAGCATTCATCCATATACCCATATTGAATCCCCATTAAGAAAGTTTCAACAGGAGGCGACTGAAACCCACTCGATTTTGTTGCCCTTAAAATACCATCAATATACAAATAACCAGTTGTCCCCGATCTTACTATACTGAAATGATGCCAGCCACCATCAGCAGGATATGCAACACCAGTATAAGGCCAGCTGTCACCAATACGAATATTGCCACCCTGATCACCCCCAAAGTAAAGGAAATGTCCTTGCGAAAACAATTCAAAATACGACCCTGCCTGCGAGCTATTATGTTTCGCCCAAAACGAAACCGTATAATTGCCCGACGTTGGAACTATTCCGGCGCCAGTCGCTATGCTTACAAAATCGTTATTACCGTCAAAGTCAAGGGCATTCCCTCGGTTAGCAGTTTGTGCTCTACCCAAAAAGGTAAAGCTCATTAAGAAAAGAGTGACGATGCACCCATGCAAATAAAAAGTATTAATTTTCTTCTTCATGATATTAAGTTTAATTTAGTTTTGATTACAATTCGATGTGTTGAAGTTATTTATTTTTGTTCTTGTTTTAGTTTAGATATTCCTTTTTGATATTTTAGTCTCCTTTATTGTTTTCTAGATGTTCTTTATTGAGTTACAGCTATTCTTTATTGAGTTACAGCTATTCTTTATTGATTTTTAGATTTGTTCTCCAAAACCCCTTGGATAGTATTCTACACCCTAGATTTTTAATTCTACACCCTCATTATTTTAAAGAGACATATCATCTCAAATAAACAATAAGTTTTTGACTTTAAGCAATTCATATTTTATATCGTTTATATCTTACTTTCCAGGATATTCACTTGCGTTTCCATCAGTTAATCTAGGTTCAAACAAATTAAAATCGTCCGAATCCACCCAGCCACTACCATTAAAGTCCGTAGCATAATAACCTGTTGCACCCATTGTCAAATCAGGTTCAAACAAATTAAAATCATCCGAGTCAACCCACCCCCCCTGATCTAAATCGCCCAGATAAAAGGCAAAAACATCAGGATTAACGGCCACCTGTACCTGAGGATAACTCCCATAAGCCTGATAGGCTGAAACTCTAAAGTCAAAATCAATTATCGCACTGCTAAAAGGAACTGCAAATGCCGTCCAGGTCGCCAAATGATTACGATTGCTTATTCTCAAATAGTAATTACCATCATAAGATGACCCAATTTGAAAGCTCGCTAATCCTTCAGTTGACAAACTCACCTCATTGAAGTTAACCCCTATAGGAGAATAAGGTGCATTCTCCTCGAAAAGCTCAATATTAATCCTGTCAGCAATACCAAATCCCCATTGTGGCTCCCCGGTATTCCCATCCATAGCTTCATACATACCATTTGTATTTGGATTATATAAACCTTCAAGAATGAAATGAAGCGAAACTGTTCTGATATTGCTAACAGTCAATCCGAAATCAGAAGAAATACCTCCATTACCGCAATAATTTGTTCCGTACACATTAATATTTCCCGAAACAGCCCCTGATGAAAAATCAACGCTGATAGAATTAGTGTTTTCACCTGCAGTAATGATGGCACCATAAGGTAGAGTCCAAACATAGCCCGTGGCTCCGGCAATTGGAGCTACTGTATACATCACTCCAACCTGTCCCGGGCAAACAATATTGTATCCACTGATGTTGCCAGCTTGCTCAGGGTTAACACCAACAATATATCCGTTCAAATCTACCAAAGGGCTCGGAATTCCTTCGTTTAATATAACATTTGTTATGGAAATATTGGCAGAAGAACCAGCAGTAAAACTTTGATTTACATTAAATTTAAGCCTAAACAAGGTACCCGCATTATTGAAAGGGGCAGTGCCAGAAGCCGCAATGATTATTTGCCCTATCGAGGCATTGTTGGCATAATTCCATCCTTGCGTAAGTGTTCCTTGAGTTTCAATACCCGTTAAAATAAGTAGGTTAGGGTCATAATGAACTCGTGCTTGCAATGCAAATATCGATTGCCCTGACGGAAGAGCACCAATTCGTATAGGATAATCAAAAACAGAAGCTTCAGGACATACTGCAGTGTCAGGCAAAATAATTCTTGTGTCGAACAAATGAATATTTCCTGAATTCGCAATTGCGCCTAATGCGTCATGCGCTGACACAACAACAACTCCACTTCTTTTTGCTGTTAACATCCCTGAAGAATTAATACTAGCCAATGAGGTATCGTTTACGCTCCAGTTGAAGGGTGCTGTGCCACCACCATTTACGTTAAATTCCTGAGTTTCTCCTTCTGCAATATTAGCTGTGTTAGGAGCAATAGAAAGTTCAGGAAGATTAATAGTGGTAAAAAACCCATTAGTAAATGCAGGAGTATACGTCTGATCGAATATTCCATTTACAAAACTCACCCAATCACCTCCTGAGTTTTGAGTAGAAACATTAAATCTTATATAGATTAGTGTTCCACTCCCTGTTAAAGGGGACGTGCCTGCAAAAGCGACATTAATACTCCCTTGCGTATTAATATTGACAGTTGCAGGAGCGTATGAGGCTAATAAAGTGCCAGTTTGGATAACGCTTATGGGTGTCAATAAGTTTTTATTATAACCTAATCTAAAACTCCCAGAATAAATATTCAAGCTTGACAAACTTGAAGTATTTATAGGCACATCAATGTATGTTCCCTGCAATTGGCTAAGGTCGCTAGGTATACTCAAGCGCATAGCACGAATAGTGACAAGATTCGAAGTGTCACATATTCCTAAGCTATCTCTTGCTACTACTTTTGTGCTTCCAGCCAAATTTCCAGTTAGTAAGCCGTTGACATCTATAGAGGCCACATTTGAATTGCTAACAAACCATTGATAAGGTGCAATGCCATCATAAACATTAAATTGAAGGTGTTCTCCTTTGGCAATTATGCCATTATCTGGAAAAATTGTAATCGATGGAGGTGCCAGAATACTTACTGAGCCATTATTGAGTTCCATCGTAGGGTTTCCTTCATTAAAGAAGTTATTGTTTGATCCAGAAAAGGATACTGGGGTATAACCAGAAATGATTGTGGAAAATCGGATAATTATAAATATTCCTTTACCTATTAGGGGACTTGTGCCTGCTGCCGCAATAGTAATTTTCCCTGCAATTGTAGTATTTACAGATGGACTTCCAAAAGGAGCACATTTTGTACCACTATATATAACAGAAACGGGCTGAAGGTAGGATTGATTAAAGCTCAGTTGTAGCATATAGGACATTACATTTTTGCCTGTAAAACTGCTGTCAACATAGATAGGGAGATCAAAGGATGAGCCAGAGACAACGGTTGTGTCGGGAACTCGCATCGCAATACTTTGGGCATGCGACCATTCGTTTGCTGTTAGGCTCAGTAAAAGAATGAATATGAATGAAATTGTTTTCATTGTTTTATAACTTTGAATTAGATGGATTAATAATTCTTCAATTAGCTTGCTGTCCTATTCAATATAAAAATGACAGCAAGCGTTTTATCTAACAATTTGAAGCAATTGGGTTTGAGGTATTCCGTCAATTGTCAGTTGGATAAAATAAGCCCCAAAATCAAGCTGATTCCCTTGCCTTGAAAGAGAAACTGAGTATTCCCCCTTTGGCAAATGGCCATTTACAAGTGTAGTTACTTTTTGTCCAAGTGAATTGTAAATTGCAATATTTACCGATTGGTCATTCCTAGTTAAACAATAAAACAGAGTTGCATTGTCAGTTGAAGGATTCGGGGAAATAGATGACATTCCTTCGTGAGTGTTTTTTGTAATTATAGCAACACTATTTGAATTGCCTGCAATTGAAATACTTCCGCTTAAGGCACTGCTTGTCATATCGTTTTCATTTGCAAGAAAACTAGTTACAGTTATAGGAGTCACAGTGTTGTTTTCTGGGGAAAGAGTGTTGAAGGCTAAATTTACAAGAATTGCATCCTGTTCCAATAAATAGGTGCCTGCCATGACTATAGTCAATATTCCATTTAAACTATCATTGCTGAAAAGCATATTCATTTCTGATATCATGTTGTTAACATTGCTTAATTGCAGATAGTTCGGGTCATATTGAAGTCTAATTTCAGCCGATGACATGCCGTTAACATTCGTGATGCTTAACGGAATGCTTACACTTTGTCCATTTAGAGTATAGGCGCTACCTACTGTTAATAGCGGATATGTTTCTACTGAGACAATAGATTTGGTGAGCTCTGCAGGGAAGTATTGTATCAAGCCAACGACATATTGAAGGATGAGTGAAGCGTCATAGGCTGTAACTCCTGCTGCAGCGCTAACATCAGCTACTATCAATTGAGTGGAGTTCAGAGTAATGTTGCCTACAGCTTTTTGCAAAACAAGAGAAGCGTCATAAGCTTGGACTAAACCATTCAAGCTGACATCGCCCATAAGTGGGCTGATAGTGCCTGTTGTTTTCCAAGGGGTGTAATCAACAGAAAAGGTAACGATTTCCTGAGTGCCGCTTCCATCGCCCGGAATGTTTTGCTGAATAGGTCCAGCGTTACTGCCCCACCAACAATTTTCAGCGCTTATAACAAATGAAAGATTGTAGTTACATACACCATAATATAAATTGTCGTTGAAGTCGCAGTTGCTTATAACTGGGTTAGATGCGGCAGCAGCAAAAACACCGTAGTTGTTGTTGTTAATGTTGCATTTCTCAATATTAGGACTTGCGCTAATTGTTTGAATACCCTTGTCAGCAAAACGAACTATGCAATTCCTTAGTTTGCAAAGTGGGTCGAGGGATTCGTTTTCGAAGACTAATCCCTGCCAATCATTGCTATTAGCAGCAGTTGCTGTGCTATCGGCATTAGAATCGCCTCCATAAAAATCATCTAGTATGCTAGTGAATACAATGTTGCTATCAGGAGTTGAGCCTCCTAAAGCAGTTAGTCCCTTGAAGATATCAAGTTTCCCAGGATAGGTGTAAGGCCAGATGTAAGATTGGAATTTGCAAACAATTCCTGGGTTAATGGTAAGCTTTGCGCTAGTTCCTACGGTGTAGTTTTCGAAATAGTATGGAATATTGGTTACGCCTCCAAAGTTTCTTTTTGGCAAAGTTACGTCTTGGGTTAAGATTTCATCCCTTACTTTAATTACTTTATAAGTGCTTCCTGATATGATATTGTTTGAGCTAGTAGCAGGGTAAGAAACTAAAGATATCTGTATAGGAAAGGACTTTAAGTTATGAAAAGTGCAATAATCAATTTTAGGAGCTGACACACCATTCATGTCGATGCCATAATACAAATTCTCGAAGCGGGAATTGCTAATGCCAGGTGATGCACTTAGTGTGACGATGCCTTTGTTCCCGTATTTAATAATAGCATTATTTACAGAACTAGAATCGTTGCTTACATCATTGAAGGTAATCCAGTTTCCTTCCCAGCCCTCATAGTAAGATCCATTGGGAGGGATGGTGCTAGTCCCATCTTGATTCATGTCGAGTGGGCTGCCGAAGTTGTCATCTCTGACATCTGTAAACGTAACGGGGCTTAATGCAGTTCCCGCGACATTTAATCGGCCATTAACAATAAATCCAGCTCCAGGACTTGACTTCTTAAAAGTAAGTCCTGCGGGAATGTTAATGGTGGTTCCTGAATTAATAGTACAAGTACCTTCCATGAAGTAGCTGATATTTGAAAATCCTCCAAAATCCCTACTAGGAACTGTAGCTGATTGGGAATACGTTTCGGGTATTACTGAAAAAGCCATAAGTCCGACATTAAGGGCTAAGCAATTTGAGAAGGTAGGAGAGGAGAATAAGCTAAGCTCTACGGGAGAGTTCGTAATGTTGTAGAATTCGCAATTGCTGAAATGAGGATTAGCCGAACCTATGATAGATGCGCCATAATAATTGTTAAGTTGAAACACGCAGCTGTCGATGGTGACATGGGTGTTTTCGATGAATAAGCCAGTGCCAGCGTAAGAGATCTCACAGTTTTTCAGACTGTTTACAGTGTCGGAATTGGCGCTATTATTAATAAAAAGCAGGCCTCCGTTCTTCCAGCAACCATTTTGGTCGCAGTAATAGAGGCTTTGACCCCAATCGCCTTTTTCGGGTGAAGTGGTGTTGCCGTTATTGTTTGAATCGCCTCCTTTTGAATCGTCAGCGAAGGAGGTGAAGTAAATCTTGTTAAGCGCTGTTCCTTTAGCAATCAGGTTGCCATGCACTACAATGTAGGAACTGCCGCCCCAAGGCCAGCTGTCAGAGCGAAACTTCACAACAACTCCCGGTTCGATTGTTAACTTGGCATTTGAAGAAATGATGAGTTTGTCTATAACATAGGCAATATTTGTAATTCCAGCCAAATTGCGTGAGGTGAGTGTTGCATCGGACGATAAAGTACCTTCTATAATCTTTATGGCTTGGCTGAAGTTTGATGTGAGTGTGATATTAGAAAATGAAGGATTGGAAGTTAACGACATAGCTATGGGGTCGAGGCTGCAGTTTTGGATAAGAAGGTGGTTAATAACAGGAGTAGAATTGCCGTTACTAAACAAACCGAAATTGGAGGTGTTAGAAATGCTTGAGTTAGACACATGTCCCCCGGCGTTTTCGAAGGTAAGTCCTCCTTCGTTGGTGTTCCCGCCGTATTTTATCATCGTATAATCAATAGAACAATAGCTATCGTCGCTGCTAGCTCTGTATTTTATTGCCCCCCAGTTGCCTCCTGTAGGAGTAGTGGCATTACCATCACCGTTCGAATCGAAAGGGTTTCCCTCGTTATCATCTTGCAGAGAAGTAAACACAACATTCTCAGCGGAACTGCCATCGGTTTTGAAGCCACCATCCACATACATATTGCAGTTATTCACTTTAATTACAACACCAGCTTCAACATTTACGTAAGTGCCTGAGTTTATAACCATGTCCGAAAGAAGCACGTAGGTGATGTTGCTAAATCCTGCCATATCGCGTTTTGTTATGCTTCCATTCTGGCAAACATGTCCGCCTAACAAGCCAATTGCTCTCCATCCAACATTGGTGAAGGTGTTGCCGCTGAAGACTGGGTTGGCAGCGCCAGAAATGCAAAAAGGAGTGTAGGTGATGTTGACCATGCTGTTGTTTGATAGAACAGGATTGGAAGCACGGTAGCAAGATACCCCATAACGCAGATCCTTGAATTCGCAGTTGGTTATGGTGGGGTTAGCATCGATAAGGCCTACCCCTGCTTCGTTTAGGTATTCTCCGGCGCTGCAGTTAGAAAAAATGTAGTTTGTGATGCTTGCGTATTTTATACGGCAGTAGTTCATGGTTCCAAGGCTGCCGGGGTTAAAAATTATTCCGCCCCAGTCGCCAATCGTTGGCGAAGTAATGGTGCCGTCTTTGTTGCAGTCGCCGGGGTTACCGTAATTGTCATCTTTGGCCGAAGTGAAGGTGATCATGCTGTCGGCTGTTGCATTTGCGTTTAAAGTCCCGTTAACAATAAAGCGGTGTAGAGGATAGTATGATTTAATCACTATTCCTTTCGCGATGTTTAGGGATATGCCTGTTGGCACAGTTATTTGATCTAGTAAAATGTAGGAGATATTTGGAACACTTGTAACCGAACGTTGTATGATGGATGCATCAGCCGTAAGGCTTCCTCCTATTAATCCGATAGCATCGTAAGCATTATCTGAAAAAGAGAAGCTGTTGTTTGCCATCGTTGGGTTGGCTTCAAAAGACATGGCGAAAGGGGTCATCTGACTAGAGCCAATTGTATTGTTACTGATGATAGCATTAGAAGCATTTGCCAGATATATTCCGTGATAGCAATTGCTTATTTCGCATTCATCTATTGTTGGGCTGGCATCGTAAGTTGAGATACCGCCAGTGTTATTATATCCTGCAAAGCGGACCTGGCAGCGGCGCATCAGGCAGTTGGCATCGTCGCTTTCGTTTCGAAAGATAACTCCCCACCAATTTCCTGATGAAGGTGCCGTGATGCTTCCATCATTATTCGAATCGCCTCCCCAGTTATCGTCGCGATAGGAGGTAAAGTAGATGCTTTCGCCGGCATCGGCCTCCGCCAACAAGGAGCCGTAAACATCAAGGACATAGCCATCCTGGAATTTCAAAATGCTATTGGAAGCTATTTCTAAGCGGCCGCCTGAATTTACTGTCATTCCGTAAGGAAAGTAATAAGGAACGTCTACTTTTGGAAGAATAAGGGTGTCGGAGAAATTGCCTATGGGCATATTGATGGCGGCGTGGGTGTTGCCGATAAAAGAACTGATACCCGATACTGTCAAAAGGGCAGAGCCGTAGTAAATAACGGGCCAATTGCAGTTAACTATGTAGATGTTGCTGGTGTTCATGGTGGCATCGCTATTGAGTGTAATGCCAAATTGAAAGTGTTGAGTGTGAACTCCTGACATAGTGCTGTGTGAGTTAGAAGTTGCATAAATGCCGCTTCCGTTATCAGCTGCCCATGCACTGTTGGTGCTGATATTTCCCCCGATCATATGCAAATTGCCTAAGTTGCCCACCACAACTCCATGGTTGTAGAAGTTGGTTAAATCGGTGTTCGTTAAGGTGGCCTCGCCATGGTAAACATAGAGTTGCGAGGCATATTGAATTTGGCAGGAGACTAAGTTTATGTTTCCATAATTATAATAATCGCCAACCTGAATATAGCCCCAGTCGCCGGCTGATGGGCTTGCGTTGGCAGAAGTGAAGAGGACTCCGTTGGCCGTCAATGCTCCGCTTACGTAGAGATATTGGCCATTACTAAACATCACGCTTACCCCGGCCTCTATGCTGAGGGTGGCTCCGGGGTCGATGGTTATTGATGAGGTTACAAGGTATGGGCTACCGCTAATATCCCACACGGCATCAGTTGAAATTGTTCCTGAAACATCTGTTGCAAGAACCGTTTGCGTGCTCCAAAAAAGGAATGCAAATGCTAAGATGAAGAGTTTTTTCATGTTGTTTGATTTTGAGTTTTTGATTAAATTTGAAGGACAATTTTGTTTTTTAATACTGTTTAGAAATAAACTATAAATGTACATATAATTTTAATGATAGCATGCAAAATAATATTATCAATAAGATTAATTAATAATTTCGTTTTGTAATCGAAAGTGATTTCTTGAAAAATGCCTTATTGAGTAGGGGGAGTGATAAAAAAAATATGCCCGACAAAAGCCCCTGTTAAGGTTCTTTTGCCGGGCATAAGAGCACCGAAATTGTGAATTTTCATAACAACATTGTATGTTTAGGGTGGCATGTTGTTCCTAATTTTACTTTTTAGGGGTGTTTATCAAACAATAAGGAAGAAAACCACTTCGCCTGGCATCCCGATTTCACCGCGTGAATTCTTGATGCGTGCAAAATACCAAGCTTTTTTACCCACTTCCGTATCAAGATGATCGATATTGATGAGTCCCCGACTCACATCCCCGACATACTGATAAGCAGTGATAGCAGGAGCAGCGGCGTCGGCAGCCGTTACTGCTTTATACATTAAGATTTCTTTAACTCCGGTTTCTTTGCCACGGCCTTCTTTTTCGGGCGAAGTAACTAGGAGCTGATGAAACGTATGCCCCATTTTCTTTAGAGCAATAGCCACTCTTTTGTTCCCCGGGGGTGGAGCTGGAGTAGCGATTTTGTCCTCTAGCGGTGTCCCCCGTTTGATTTTGAAAGCCTCATAGTCCATTATCGTTGCATTTGGACTAACGGCTATTCTTTCATACAGATGTTTTTGTTTTTCGTAGGAAACTGCCTCCGCGATGATAGCATTTAAGCTGTCCTTCACCTGAGTGGTGCGTGTAGCTTTCTTGTTTCCGTACTTGACGTACAGCGGTGCCCATGCGGTTTTGAATCCAACCCATTGATCTATCTCCGCTTGCATCCAGCCTAAGCGCAAACCGTTGATGCTTGGCGAAGGATCGCATGGTTGTTGGATATAATCCGTTGTGAATGTGATGTCGATTTCAAAATCTTTGATGCTTCTTCTAAGTCTTACTTGTCCCATGTTAATTGTTTTTTAAGTTAATGTATTAGTTATTTATATTAAGATATTTATTTTGAATGTTAAGCCTGATGGCCTGAATGTTTACTGTTATTAACTGCCAAATTCCGGTCTGATTCTCTCTCTATGCCCATTGAAGTAGAGGGTTTTTCGGATAAGTCCGATTGTCTACCCAAAGGTTTTGTGAGTTGCTTTGGCCGTTTCGATTTTTCGCTATTCGAGTTTGATTTTTTAGGCAATGAAGAGGAGCCTTCGCCTTTTAAGGGCGACGGTTTACTCATTGATTTTGTGCCTTTACTCTTAGGTTTTGTGCCTGAAATTAAGGACGTTGTGGCTGAGTTTAATGACTTCTTGCCTGAGTTTGTAGTTCGTGAAGGCTCGCTTAACGAACGGCTACGCTCGCTTAACGAACGGTTACGCTTGTCTAACGACTCGTTTAGCTCGCTTAACGATTGGCTGCGCTCGCTTACTGATTGGTTACGCTCGCTTAACGAACCGCTACGCTTGTCTAACGACTCGTTTAGCTCGCTTAACGATTGGCTGCGCTCGCTTACTGATTGGTTACGCTCGCTTAACGAATGCGTTTGCTTGTCTATCGGATTGTTAAGCGTGCCTAATGGATAGTTAAACTCGCCAAACGGATAGTAAAGCTCGCCAAGCGGAGTGTAAAGCACGCCAAGCGAATTGTTTTGCTCGCCAACCGTTTCGTTTAGCTTGCCCAACCTGTCTTTTCGCTCGTCAATTGGAAAGCTAAAATCGCCTAAGGGCATGTAAAGCAAGTCCGTCATAAGTGTAAGCTTTTGTATATTTCCCGAAAGCTCGCTAATGATTGCTTTAAGTTCACTTTTAGAATCTGTGAATTTACGGCCATGAACTAAATAATTACTTATACAAAAAGTAAGAGAATTAATATGTGCTGAAAGTTCGGCTACCGACTTAATGAGCTTGTTTATAGGCAAATGAGGCTCAAGCATGTTTTCAATGCGTATTTCCATTCCGTTTGGGTTCTTATTTATTGAGGTTCTCATCTTGTTTTATTGCTTTATATCTTAGCTATTCTATGTATGAAATATATCCTAGGTCTCGCTAAGTTAATTTTCTGATTTTCTGCTTAAACTTTATGTGTTGTAATTTTAGCTGATACTTTTACTTTCAATGGGTAATAGCTTTTTTGCTAAACTTATTAACCCTGCCGATTTGCTTGTGGCTTTGTTTTGTTTTTTCGGCCTGATCTTTTGCTTTTTCTGCAAAAATCATTCCTTCTATTGCCCTTATGAGAGGATCCATATCCTTAGCTTCCGTTTCTATATCCTCCGATTCTGACTGCACAAGTTTCGACTTCGAACTTACTGCGGAATTCATCCTGAGGATTATGAATTTTACATCTTGCTCTCCTTCGTTCATCTCGTCTATCATCTCCTTAATGTTTAGCCCTGGCATTTTAATGTCTAGTATAGCCAAATCGGGCTTTTGTTTTTTAATTGCATTGACAGCCTCAGTGGCATTCAGATGAGTGTCAATAACTTTGAGCTCCGAGTGCTTCGCAATGCTTTCTTTTAAATTCTCCAGCACTATTGGCGAATGATCTGCTAAGATTACTTTCATATGTTTTAAATTTAGTGGTTCGCTAATTTGCCTATGTTTGTTTATAGGGTTTAATGGCTTCGTTGCCATTCGATCTTTTCGAGGGCTGACCAGGGTTAGAAGTATGTTTTTGTCTCGAATTTACATATTGCTGTTTCCCTGCTTTTAGAGGAGCTAAGTTAGTTTTAGGAAAGCTATCCAAAGTGCTACGCCCTTTTGGAGTTGCTGAATTATCCATTTGACCTGCTTCGGCAGAAGCTGCCTCAATGGCGGCATTTATTTCTCTAATTTGAAGTTTCATGGCCTTACTATTTACTTATTATTAAGGTGAGACCCGAGTAGGGGAGTTTTTTTTTAAACACTCGCTGCCTGCGAACATTTTTTTTCGACAATAGCGGTAAGTCGCACAAGTGATAGCTGAACAGCTCAACTAAGGCGGCGTAAATAAGTTTCAAACGGATAATCATTTTATATAGAATTATTAGGCAACAAAAGTGGCACATAAATTTGTATTGTGATATAGGAAAAACCCTGTAAATGATATAGTAAAAACCCTGTAAATGATATAGGAAAAACCCTGTATGGCATACAGGGTTTTTCCTAGGTAGCATACAGGGTTTTTCCTATATGCCCCTTTTTAGCGAGCTCTCAGAAGGGGTGCAAAAGCGACTGCTTTTTGTCCATCAAAGATGAGGTGCGAAAAGGTGCCGTAATGCCTATTGGCATTGGGTTATAGCGTTTTTTTATTAAGCCTTAAATGGATGAAAATGGCCTATAAATTCTATGCCTTTTTCTTGCATTTTGATAGGCGAGAAATTAGAAGATTTTTGCGAAAAAAAACGAGCAATTTTTCGACTTAAAAAATCAGACAAAAAACAGTGAAAAAATAAATGTGAATAAATCGATTATTAAAGTAAAAAAAATAAGGCAAGAAATAAAGGCCGATTTAGCCATCATTTCTTGCCTTATTGTATGCACTAAGGAATGTTCTTCCTAAAGAACTTTACGATTTATGTGTGCTGACTTTGTAATTCAATCCGTTTGCCTTCGTTAAAATTCAGTCAACAACTGAAAACATTTGCCTTTGGCTTGTTTTTCTTATGCTGATGTTAGGATTTGATGCCGCAATAGCCAATTTTTATTTCCCTGGATATTCAGTGGCATTTCCAGCAGTCAAACGGGGTTCAAACTTATTGAAGTCTTCAGAATCAACCCAACCACCCCCATTGAAATCGGTAGAATAGAAACCGGTCGAGCCCTGAGTTAAATCCATTTCAAACAGATTGAAATCCTCAGAGTCAACCCATCCACTCTGATCTAAATCGCCCAAATAGAAAGCATATAAATCAGGATTCATCGAAACCTGAATTTGTGGATTCGAGCCATAAGCTTGTAATAAATTAGTTGTGAAATAGTAGTTCACAATAGTCGAATTGAAGGGAACAGCTATTGCCGACCAAGTAGCTAAATGGTTTCGATTGCTTACTCTAATAAAATAATCGCCATTATGCAGCATCGAAATCTGAAAGCTCGCCAATCCGCTACAAGCTAAATCAATTCCACTAATACTAACCCCAATAGGAGCGTAAGGAGGGTTGCCGTCAAACAAATCCACCTGAATCCTATCGGCGATGTTGTCTCCGTAATAAGGCAGAGCCGAATTTCCATCCTTAGCTTCAAACATAGTGTTGGTGTTGGTGTTAAACAAACCTTCAAGGAACAGATGTAGATTAATGGTTTTCACAATTATCACAGTAACCCCAAATCGCAACGAGCTTTCACACCCACCCACAGTTTGACTTGCAAAGTATTGTGTGCCATTTACTAATGAATCAGTCGATAAGTATAAACTTCCACCGCTTGCGCTGTTATACCACGAAATGGCACTCCCCGAGGCCACCAAATTCGAAATATTCGCATTATACGAAAAAGATTGAACAGCTGAGGCTGTTGGTGCTATAGGAGTGGTGTTGACATTTGCTGTAACATCTGTGCGAGTAGTGCTTTCACAGCCATTCATTATCTGATTTGCGAAATAGTGATTTCCATGAATCAACGAAAGAGCCGCCGAAAGAGCACTCCCCCCAACAGAAGTTGAGTACCATTGAATAGAACTTCCTGTTGCGGATAAATTCGCAATCAAAGGATTTGCCCCCGAGCAAAATGTTTGAGTAGTATTTGCCACTGGTGCTGAAGGAGTTGTGTTGACGATTGTGTTTACATTAAATCTTTCTATGCTTTCGCAACCCCCAACAGTCTGACTTGCATAATAATGGTTTCCATTGCTCAGCCCCTGTGAAGTCAACAAAGCAGTTCCACCGCTCGATGCAGCGTACCATTGAATTGTGTTTCCAGAAGCTACCAAAGCTGCCACCAAAGGAGTTGTTCCCGAACAAAAGGATTGAGTTGCTGAACCACCAGGTGCAGCAGGAGTAGGGTTGATTTGAACAACAACGTCTAGGCGTATTGAACTTTCGCAACCCGCTGCGCTTTGGCTTGCAAAATAATGAATACTGCTAACAAGCGGTGTGGAACTTCCTAAGACCGTTCCTCCAACTGAAGCAGCATACCATTGAACTGAATTTCCTGTTGCCGATAAATTACTAACCGAAGCATTAGCTCCCGAACAAAATAATTGAGTTGCATTACCCGTAGGAGCAGGAGGGGTTGTGTTAACAATAGCGCTGACATCAAGCCGAGATGTGCTTTCACAGCTACCAATGGTTTGAGAAGCATAATAGTGGCTTCCGCCAATAAGGGCTGTTGAAGTGGCTAAGTTTAAGCCTCCACTAGATGCATTATACCAATGTATCGTATTCCCTGATGCAACTAAATTAGCAACAGTAGGAGAGGTGACAGAGCAGAAAGACTGTGTAGAAGTACCTGTAGGAGCAGAAGGAGATGCATTAACTACAACTGTAACATCTCGTCTGGCTGTACTTTCACATCCTCCAACTGTTTGGCTGGCGAAATAATGATTACCATTAACCACAGCTGTTGAACTAGCTAAAGCCGTTCCACCACTAGCAGTAGAGTACCATTTTAGGGAGGTTCCACTTGCAGTTAAATTTGCGACAGTAGGTGATGCTCCAGAGCAAAACGATTGAGTTGCTGTAGCCGTTGGTGCAGCAGGAGTAACATTAACATTCCCATTGGTCCAGCTTGCTGCAACAGCACCACCCAAATTATCAGCTAAAGAACTACTACTTGAATTAAAGGTAGTGAAGTAGACAGGTAAGTCGCAGTTCCCAATAGCACTGTTTACCGTAAATTTTAAATCGAGAAACTTGCCATTCCCAAGAGCATTGGCAACATTAGCATCAGCCCAATGAATAGTGAGAGTCTTGGTAGGCACATCTTGAATTATACTAACCCCGCTTTTTGAAATATTAGTGGCTCCCGTGTAGCTTAGTTTTGAGCTGTCAAAATTGACGTACATGGTTGTTGAATTAATATTTCCGTATACAGAAGATAGATTAATCGGCACATAAACTGTGTTGCTATCAGAAGATAATGAAGTATTCCCTAAACTTACTGAAACAGGGATGGCAGGCTGAGTGACAGTGCCGTTGGTGTAGCTTGTTGGAATTAAAACTCCTGTGTTGGTTGTAATTTGGTTTAACCCTGTAAAAGTAAGCGCACTAGATCCGCTCACATAGTTAAAAATTAGGCTAAACCCTGGAATGCTCAGCCCCGCTGAATTGTTCCACGTTAAATTAATAATTCCATTTGAAGCACTTGAGTTTAATCCAGCTAAACCAGATGTTCCAACGAAATTCAGAGTACTAGTGTTATAGGCGATATTCATAGCAATAGTCCCCTGATTTATTGGGAAATTAGAAAAAGTCAAAGGAACTGTAGTTGTCCCACTAACCTGACCAACTGCATCTCCTATGTCAACTAAGGCAGACGTTGCGGGTTGGGTAAATCCACCATTAGTTAAACTCACAGGAATTATAACTCCTTTGGAATTTCTTACAATATTACTGCCTGTGTAAATAACATTTGTAGTTCCCCCATAATAATTGAATTTAAGTTTTAAAGCTAATGTGTTCAAGTTAATAGGTGTCGTGTTTGACCATATAATACTAATAATTCCATTTGTGTCAACCGCAGTTGCATTTGTTAAGCCGCTAATGCCTGTAAATTGTAGATTATTTGTGTTATAACTAAAGTGTAGGTTCAAAGCCCCCACTTGGCTTGCAGTTGGAGTAATAGGAAAGCCTGAAAAAGTAACGGGTAACAAGTTTACTATACTGTAGTTTCCTAATTGTGTTGAAATTATTGCAGTTGTACTTAAGCTAGGCTGATTAACAGCACCATTAATATAAGTGGGTGTAATTATACCACCCAAATCTCCGGCTATTTCACAGCCTGAGTTAAAGCTAAGACTGCTAGTTCCCCCAGTGTAAGTGAGATTGAGTTTGAATGCAATTCCATTAATTGGCAATGCAGGCGAATTGGTCCATGCAATTAATATTTCATTACCAACAACATTTGTGACAATATTACTGGGAATTAGTCCATAAGTTATGCCTGTAAATGCAACGACATTAGTGTCAAATCCAATTTTTAAAGTTAACGCTCCAATTGAATTAGCCCCAGTGAAGTTAGCAAAGTTTACATTTACTTGTAAACTTCCATAAGTACCCGTAACAGTCGAAATTGTGGCCGTTTGACTGTTAGCTGCTTTTACAAGGCTAAGGAGAAGAATCGTGATATATAAGATATGTTTTTTCATAGAATAAATGTGTTAATAAAAATAATAATATTGACTAAAGTCATATGCAAAGATAATCAATGTTTTTTTATAGTAGACTAAACATCACTTTAATTTATTTAAAAGGGATGATTTGGCTCAAAGCTTTATTAAAATAAAAACCCGCTAGATATTTAACCTAGCGGGTTTTTGATAATACAAAATACAGTTTATGAATTTAATGCAACATAAACTAATCTTTTATAATTAGGGGCGTTGAACTACGATACCTTGAATAAGTCTAAATTCAAAAACGTTATAATCTTCAGAATCGACATAACCACTACCATTGAAGTCAGAAGGATAGAATCCAACAACTCCAAGAATAGCATCGTATTCAAAGATATTATAATCATCGGAGTCAACATAACCACTTTGATCTAAATCACCAAGATAGAAAGCATACTTAACAGGACTTGCTGAAACAAGAGTTTGAGCTTCATACCCATATGCATTATCTACAGATGAAGTAAAATCGTATTCAACTGGATCAGTACTAAAGGGGACTTCAATAGCTGACCATGTTTCAATATGATTACGAGAAAGAACCCGTATGTAATAATTACTGTTATTAGAAGCTGAAACTTGGAATGTAGCTAACCCGTTTACAAGTAAATCAACTCCACTTAAGCTTATAATTGGTGTAATTAAGGAATTGGAAGCATCAAAAATGTCAATATTAACTTTATCTGATATGCCATATCCATAATTAGGTAGTCCAGTATTCCCATCTATGGCTTCAACCATAGTGTTGGTACTGTAATCATATAATCCTTCGAGGAAGAGATGTAAGTTGACAGTTTTGTATAAAGCAATTGAAACTGTAACTGCAAGCCTCGAAGTACTTTCACAACCATCGTTTTGACTTGCATAGTAAGTTTGCCCATCAACTAATAAAGCTGTTGACAAATATAAATTGCCACCTACAGGTGCGTCATGCCATTGAATAGATATTCCTGTAGCAACCAAGTCAGAAATATGAGCAACAAAGTTAAATGTCTGAGCTGATGAACCTGTTGGAGCACCAGGAGAGGCAATAACTGTTACTGTCACAGCAAAACGATCATTACTTTCGCATCCACTTAAAGTTTGACTAGCATAATAAGTCCCACTTGCTAAAATGGTTGAAGTTGGAATGAGATTTCCTGCAGTTGCAGCATCATACCACTTAATATCAGAGCCCGTTATTATAAGGTCTGAAACCATTGAATTTGAAGAAGAGCAGAAAGATTGAACGGTTGTCCCAGTTGGAGCAGAAGTCGTAGTTACAATAGCACTCCCATTCATGTTTAAAACAGTATAGGTTCCTGCTTCAGTGACGTTCCATACGATAGGACTGCCAGTTCCTGTTAAAATTGGGCCAAAGTTTATTCCATCCTTTTTCAATTGATAGCTATAGCCACTAATTGATCCATCGAGACTAATAGTTACAGGAGAGCCTCCTGCACAATATACGCCACCTCCACTTAAGTTGAAAGGAGAGTTTAGTGTTGGATTTGTTAAGCTATTTGTGATAAAATTCCCATTAATATTAATGTTCTTACTCACAGAGCTAATATATGCACTAACCATGGTCTGCCAAGATGGGCCAACTCCAGTAAATGAATATGCAAGATTAGGCTGAACCTGAGAAAAAGGTAAGGTATTCGTTAGTCTAATACGCATAACTCTTGTTCCGGTAGTAGTAGAAATAATTGTTCCAAGACCAGCACTGGTTGTTTTTGCTGTAATTTTAATAGTTTTATTTCCAGTAGAAGGACCAATAACTGACACATTTGCATTGGTTTGGCGTTGACCTGAATTCAGATCATTGTTAGAGCCAGCAACAATAGTAGCAGTAGCAGTACCTCCATTTAGTATAGCACTATTAAAATAAATACCCATTTGAATAGATGACAATTCAAATTGTGGAGGAGTTACAAAATCACCAGTATGTTTTAAATAAACATCAAATTCATAGATTTTATCTGAAACCTGAACATCGTTTTTAAGTTCAAGATTGAAATAAGGCCAGATATTTGGTTTGAATTGTATTTCATTCCCATAGATGACTGTTGAACCATCATCTGCATAAGCCTTAACCCAATAGTTTGCATTGGTAGTTAAGGTATTGGCAATTGTTGAAAATACGCCTAATCCGTTTCCTGCAGCAATATACGAATCTGCAAGGGTTGGATTGCTGTGATTAGCGTATACAAAACCGCGAATAATAGCAGGATTTGAGAAGTTAGAAGTTACATTTCCATTAAATGTGCCTCCTGTAGCATTAATATTAGTAATAGGATTTGTGGTAACAGTAATAATAATTACGTGGAAAGTAACCGCAAGCCTGTCCTGACTTTCGCAACCCAATTCTGATTGACTAGCATAATATGTGGTGCCATCTATTAACAAATCGGTCAATAAAAGTAGGTTCCCACCAGTTTGAGAATCATACCATTTTATAGAACTACCTGAAGCAACTAAGTTTGCAACAGAAGCACCGGAATGGAAGAATTGAGAGGATGAACCAATTGGAGCTAACGGTAACAGATTAACAACGATAGTTGTTTGATCTGAATTTACACATGAATTACCATCGGTATATGTATAGTTTAAAGTTTGAGTTCCCAAAGAAGGGTCAAACAAATTACCAGTTACACCAACACCAGACCAAATACCACCCATAGGTGAACCACCTAAAGTAATATCTGCAGCATCAATACAAACTGGTCCATACGAACCGGCTGAAACGATAGGTAAATCATTAACAGCAATCATTGTTGTGGCTGAGTTTACACATGAATTCCCATCAGTATATGTGTAGGTTAAT
>CAIXTV010000105.1 GCA_903922465.1 uncultured bacterium | reverse complement strand
TTTTAGCTCTCGACGAAGAAATAGAAATCAAGGCTGTTGTTGCCGGAGCACCCCAAAAGAGGTTTCTCATTTTCCTAAATCCCAGCACAACTGAAGAAGGGGATGTGGAGATATTTCTGATGTAAGCTATAAATGTTTTATTGAAAACGGCATCTCTAATGTGGGGGGTGCCGTTTTTTAGTTTGTGTTTGAATTAATATGTATACTTTAGCCATTCATTTTATATCAATTTTAAAGGGAAGATGAATTACAAAAAAGTCATATCAAATTACTTAAGGATATTCCGATTGTTGTTTTTCGTTGATAAAGTTAGATTTATAATTCAAAAGATAAAGAATAGCAAAGCCAATAAAGAATTCACCCGATTACATCCTACAGTAATACTTCCCCCTGATTATTTGATGTATGAATCGTTCCAACTCAATTATAAAAAGTTTTATACTGATAGCCATGAAACTGCAAAGTGGTTGTGCAATCATTTTGCAAAGCATATTGAATTACATAATATAAAGGTGCTTGATTGGGGTTGTGGACCGGGACGAGTTATTCGTCATTTACCTGATGTTACGGATGGAACATGTGAGTTTTATGGAACAGATTATAATTCGCAATCTATTCGATGGTGTTCCGAAAATTTAAAAGGCATTCATTTTAATAAGAACAACATCAATGCAAGTTTGCCATATCAGAATAATTTTTTTGATGTAATTTATGGCATCTCCATCTTCACCCATTTATCGGAGCAATTACATTATGATTGGTATAATGAACTTTACAGGGTATTGAAACCTGGCGGAATTATGTTTCTTACAACACAGGGAGACAATGCCGTTGAGAAATTGACCAAAACTGAACTCATCACATTTAATAAAGGAGAGATTGTAGTGAGGGGTAAAGTTAAAGAAGGGCATCGTACTTATTCTGCTTTTCATCCTAAACCATTTATGTTAAAGCTATTTCGGAATGCAACTATTCTTGAGCATATTGCATTGCCGAGAGGAAACACAAAGGTAATACCACAAGATATTTGGATATTGAGGAAATAATTGAATATCGAGCTTTAATAAATGTTCTGTCATAAATGCCTTTGAGAGACAAAATGTCGAATAGCGTACGTTAAATTTATTTATGATTGGGATTGACTTAATTTTTTCTCTTTCCATTTTAATAGCAAAATTGACTTTTGATTTTATTAGTTTTAATTTTGTAAAATAATTGAAATATTCATTTAACCAAATGCAAACATGAAAAAAATACATTATGATCAATTCCCTATTGAAGAATTCGAAAGAAAATTCATTAACAGAAAAGTTAAGATAACTTATAGGGAAAGTTATCAAGATGATTTTCCTATAATAAATAGGATAGGTGAAATAATTAAAATTTCTCGGTCGGCAGAATCAATTATTAATAACATTAAAAAGATATACATTGCGTCTGATTGCATTTTCTATGTTAGTGATAATGAATGTTATAAAATTCATTTGAATTGTGTTGATAATATTGAATTCTTATAGAATTTTTCAAATCTGAAACCTATCTATAATAAAAGTTAATTCTCATTCGTTATATAAATGCAATGAGAAAATTAATCATCATATTATCCTTTCTACTTACACTTTCGGCACAAGGGCAGGAGTTCAATATCAAAAACACTCGTGCAGGAATCTTTTCGCTGGGTGCACGCACAAGTTTAGGTTTGGTGAACGATGGCAAATGGCAAAAGACCGCTTTCGGCACTGGTGGGCAATTTCGCATCCGCTTTTCCGATAAAGTTAGCACCGATTGGTTCCTCGATTACCTTACCGCCGACCTCGACAATTATGCCTGGCGCACCGATTATCACATCGGCTGGAATGTGGTGTATTATCTCTCCAAAAATCCCGACCCTGTGGTGCAACCTTATATTTTGGCTGGTCATTGCTTCGAATACCTCAAGTTTACCGACAATGCTGATGCAAAGAATTATGCCGAACGCTGGAGTGCTTCGGTGCAAGGAGGGGCAGGGGTGCAATTCAACATCACCCCGCGGTTTGATGTTTCGGTTGTTGCACAATATATGATGCATCTTGGCACCAAAATCACCCCTTCGCATGTCGACAATGTGACTACTTTCACCAAAAGCAAAGGCTATGGTATACAAGACCATGTGCTGCTACATATCAGTTTAAACTATAAAATTGCTGACTTATGGTAAGAAAAATGTTGATAGGAATTGGGGTGTTGCTAAGTGGTTTATGTTTGGCACAAAGCCCACAGGATTTCGGCAGGCGGGGCTTGCTGAAAGCCGATTTAGTGTATGCACAGAGTTTTATGTTGCACTATCCTCTTGCGAATGTCTACCTCTGCGGCGATTTGGAATACTTTACCTCTGACCATTTAAGCATTCGTGGCGATTGTTTCTGGTATCTCGATTCGCGCCAAACCTCAAAGGTTTTCTATCAGAATGCACTGGTGTTGTATGGTTTCTTGTATAACTTTCCTATCGGGATAAGCAATTTTCATGTGGGCATTCAACCCGGCTTTTCATTTACAAAACCTTACAACCTGCATACTTCTGACCAAAGTTATGCTATGAGTTTCCTGCCTGCTTTATGTCTTTCGGCAGGATATACATTATACTTTTCGAAGTTTTGCAACTTCAATTTTGGGGTTAAATATGTTGCATCCCGCTACAGAGGAACCCCTTATGCTTCTCTCAACTTAGATGAGTTTATGGTTTCAGGTGGATTGGGCTTTCAGTTGCACACCAAAAAACAAGCGGTGAAGAAATAATCTGATTAAATAAATCAATAATTATAAACATGAAAAACAAAAGTATTATTCTAATGATACTGATCGTATGCATTTACTTTCAGTCTTTGGCGCAACAAAAAACAAAGTCTTCCTTTATGGTGAAAGACTTGAAAAACTATAGCTTCGTTCCAATGGGGAAAGTGCGCATCGATTCAAGTACTATATATCTTCCAACGAATAAAGTTCATAAAGATACAACATCTATTCAGGTGCAGGCTTTTTATATTTCAAAATACGAAGTAAGCAATGCTGAATACAAGCAATTTCTTGATTATTTAAAACAACATAATGAAGTTGAAAAACTAAAAATAGCTCAGATTGATACACTGAAGTGGCATGATAAACTTTCATATAACGAGCCTTATGTTCAATATTATCATACACATCCTGCTTATGCCAACTATCCTGTGGTGAATGTAAGTTATGAAGGAGCGGTGTTGTATTGCCAGTGGCTTTCACAAATGTATAATGAATCACATCCCAATGAGAAAATTAAAGTAGATTTTCGCTTGCCCACACGTGCTGAATGGATTAGAGCAGCTAGGGGAGAAGATACTTATAAAGAGTACACATGGGGTGGACCTAATCTTACAAACAATAAAGGGATATATCTTTGTAATTTCCGCAAAATTGGAGAGAATAGGATACACGTTAATCCAACAACTGGAGCCTTTGAAGTTATGAATTCCTTTGGTTTATATGATGCTGCCGATATTACTGCCCCAGTCAACTCTTATTATCCAAACTCGTTAGGTATATATAATATGTGTGGCAATGTTGCCGAAATGGTTACCGAAAAAGGTATTGCAGTTGGCGGTAGTTGGAAAGATACAGGTTATGATGTTCGTATTGAAAGCACACAAAACTACACTGGAGGATCTTCTTCAATAGGATTTAGGCCAGTGAGAACTTTTATTGGGAAGTGAAAGGGGAAATCCTTTTTATCGTTTCAAGATTAGCTATGCCTATTAAGAGGTAAAACTAATCTAACATTTTGTGTATTTCAGTTTTCAACTTCGGAAGATGGTTGATAACAATACTCCAAATTAAATCATCAGATATTTTATTTTAGCCGTGTGCAATTCTGTTGCGAGTTCCAATTATCTTTTGAGCATTTTCTATAATAAAATCCTTATCAATCTTCAGTATTCGATTAATGGCTTCTCCAATAATTTCAATATTACGTTCAACGGCTCGTTTTGTTTTGATGTCTTTTATATAATCATCAAATATCTTAGGCTTTCCTTCAAAATAACTTTCAATTTCCATAATTGATTGTAAAACATCAAAAAGGAAGGTTTTTATTTCATTATCCATAAATAAGTTGTTTTGATGAATCAATTGACTGACGTAAATATGGATTGCGAATGGCTTTATCTTCCAACAAATCAACTTCTCGGTTAAGTAAATGCTCTAAAGAAAATTTAAGATCGAAATAATTATCTGCATATTCATATAAATCCATACGCTGAAAGTCTACAATAAAATCAATATCACTATTCTTTTTGAAATTGTCTGTAAGTACAGAACCGAAAACAAATAGTTGTTTTACCTTGTATTCTCTGCATAAATTGCTAATAGGACTAATATTTTTCTCAATCAGATTCATAGAGCAAATTTATAAATTATTTTTGAGAAAATAGATAAATACTAAATCTAATCACTAATCATTCTTATTGAACCCAGTAATTCTCTTGTATAATCTGTTTGAGGAGCCAAAAACATTGCATCAGCTTCCTGTTCTTCAATAATTTTTCCGGCTTTCATCACCATGATGCGGTCAGCCATAAACTTCACAACAGATAAATCGTGCGAAATAAAAAGGTAGGTCAAGTTGAATTCTCGTTTGAGTTCGTTTAATAAATTCAATACCGTTGCCTGCACCGAAACATCTAAAGCAGAAACCGATTCGTCGCAAATAATCAACTTTGGTTCTACTGAAAGGCTTCGTGCAATACAAATTCGTTGCCTTTGTCCCCCCGAAAATTCATGTGGATAACGGTCGTAGTGATTGCGTTCTAAACCTACTCTTTCCAACAATTGCATTGCTTTTTCTTTCCGTTCCCTGTGGCTGTTTCCAATTCCATGCACAAGCATGGGTTCGGTGATGGCTTTCCCAATCCGTATTCTTGGGTTTAATGATGAATAAGGATCCTGGAAAATAATCTGAATATCTTTACGCAAGTTGCGCATTTCATGAGCAGATA
>CAIXTV010000104.1 GCA_903922465.1 uncultured bacterium | reverse complement strand
TTCACAAAATGTTTCTCCTGTATATCGTCGTTTACCTTTAACTTCACAAACCTATTTTTTAATTACAAGCATTGAAAAATACAAACCTTATTTATTGAAATATTGTGCCGGTACCCGTGAAGGGGAATCGGAAACAAAGGGACCTTTTCCTTTTAGTATCAGCTAAAGGCTTTCAGGGTGTAATGGGTTATTAGGTTAATAAGTTATTGGTTACTAGGTATTTCTTGGTGAATCTTAGAGTTCTTAGCGTCTTTGTGGCATTCTTTCTTTGCCACCAAGACGCTAAGGCTCAAAGAAACACTAAGGAAGAAAATACATCACTAAACAAACAATTCACTAAATCGCCAAATAACTATGGGTTAATGTGTTATTGCTTATTAAGTAGCCCTTTGTGAATATTGGTGCTTTTAGAGCCTTTGTGGCATTCTTTCTTTGCCACCAAGACGCTAAGGCTCAAAGAAACACTAAGGAAGAAAATACCTCACTAAATCAACAATTCACTAAATCGCCAAACAACATAATTCTATCATTAGCCAGGAAGAAGAAATTTGTTTGAAAAGCATTAATCCATCTTCATTTCCACCACAAAAGCCTTAGAAGTATATTTATTGATTTTGTAACGGTTATCGAGTCTTTTCCCTACTATCCAAGCTATATTTTCGGCAGAACATAAGAGCCATGTGGCTTCTTTTTCGAAAACAGATATTTTATTATCGATAAAGAAATCGGAAAGTTTTTTGGGTTTATTCATGCCAAAGGGATAGAAATAATCACCCTTCTGCCACTTTCTAAGAATAAGGGGGAATATCAACTTCTCAACATCCAAATACGCAATGTGTGATGAAGTGGGAATAGGTAATTCTTTTTTAAAAGGAATGATTTTAAATGTCAAATGAATAGGCTGCAATAATTCAAATTCAGTTTTGTCGATATAAATAACATCGTTTTTCTTTTCATGAAGAGGCTCAATGATGATTTCGTTGCGATCGACCAAGAGTTGGTGTGTTGGAGAGAAGAAGCGTTTCCCACTTGATTTAAAACAATTTAGCAACTGTGCGATTTGAGTTTCGTTGAATTGAAAAGGATGAATAAACTCAAACAAATAGGTTTCAATAGGCGTGAGGCTTTGAAGTTTTTTTAGATCAATTACTATTGTATCCCCTGTTTTTTTAAGAACCAAATTCTTCT
Organism: uncultured bacterium; assembly: GCA_903922465.1. Taxonomy (GTDB): domain Bacteria; phylum Bacteroidota; class Bacteroidia; order Bacteroidales; family CAIXTV01; genus CAIXTV01. Next base: position 14,002 of record CAIXTV010000104.1, on the reverse strand, counting down.
TTTCTTCAATACATTGTTTATATATTTGCTCGCTGCCTTTTACTTTTACAATGCTGTTGTGAATTTGCTTTACGCCTCCTTCGGGATGAATTTCGTTGATTAGAGGCAGCAAATGATTGCGAATACGGTTTCTTAGATACTTATCAGATTTATTTGAAGAATCTTCGCGATAAACAAAGTTGTTTTCTTTAATAAATGAGACAATCTGCAGCCTGGTAGCAAAAAGTAAGGGACGAATGAAATGATCTCTTGTGGCTAAAATTCCGTGTAAGCCCGTTAAACCTGTCCCCCGAAACAGATTGATGAAAAAGGTTTCTACTTCATCGTTTTGATTATGCCCCAGTGCGATTTTATCGAAACTATATTGAGTTTTTAATTCGTCGAACCATTGAAAACGAAGTTCACGCGCCGCCATTTGTATTGATAATTGATGGTCTTCGGCATATTGCAGCGTATTGAAATGATTTGAAAAGAAAGGCACATCATATTCGGAAGCCAAAAATTTGACGAAACTTTCATCATCGTCTGATTCCTTTCCTCTAAGCTGAAAATTGCAATGAGCAATAGAAATGGTATAGCCAGAAAGTCGGAGCAAATGAAACAATGCTATAGAATCGATACCTCCACTTACGGCAATTAAAATCCTTTGTCCGGCTTTGATAAGATGATGTTGTTCGATATATTGTTTAAATGATGAAACCATAGTACAAACTTAGTAAAAATTTGGATTCATCATATTGAAGAAATATATTATGCCAAAAGATAACGCTAAATTCTTTTGATTTAAGCAGAGGAATTAAGGATTTTTGATGATTTCAGGAAAGCAACTGGTTTTATTTAATGATAAATCGCAAATCAGCCTTCCTTATTTTAAGTCAGTGGTTTTAAAATTAAGCCTAATTTATTACGTCTCCCCTTAATCGACGGAAACTTTTACGGGCATCGCTCGCAAATAAACTACCTGGGTAGATGGTATATAATTGTTTGTATAAAGCCATAGCTTTTGCTTTATTATTCAAATAAGCCTCGTTGATCTGAGCTTCTAAATACACAGCGTCATCGCCTAAAATGTCTTCAGGGTAAAACTCTATTAATTTTGCCAGCAAACTATCTGCTTCTGTATAATGACCATTTTTAAGAGTAATCTGAGCTTTTTTAAATAAGACTTCGTCATTTAAAGGATGAGTGAGGCCAAGCATGCCAATAGAATCGAGGGTTTTCATAGCCAAGTCATCTTTATTCCTAAATAAAAGCAAATCAGCTTTAGAATAATAAGATAAACCTACCGTTGAGCTGTCTTCGTCCCGATTTTCGCTTATTAAAAGGGCTAAATCCATAGCATCGTTAGCGATAAGCTTTGAGGTTGAAGCTTTCAGCACATCTAATTGTGCTTTAGCCCAATCAAATTCACCAATATAATAGGACAGATAAGCATTCTTGAACTTTGCCTGATGGCCAATAGGGTCATTTGAAAAGGCCTTTTCAACTTGTGAGTATAAAAGACTTGCTTCCCAAACATCATCGGAAAACAATAAAACATCAGCAAGCTCAATTTTGCATTCAGCTAAAATGTTAGGATTGGCATCTTTAATGGCAATTGCCTGTTCAAGTAACTTAATGGCGTCGGGCAATTCGTTCAAATAAAAAGCCTTAATATGAGCTAAATTACGTATCAGTTCAATGGTAAAAGAGTTGTAGCCTTCTTTTTGAAGCAAGCCATGATACTCTTTTTCGATAAGTGATAATTCAGTAATATTGACTGGTAATTTAGAGGTTGTTTTTAAATATTTTGTGTTGAGCAACTGAATTTGCGAAGTGAGATAATACACATTTTCAGGTCCTTTTGAAATCAAATACTCAAAAGCTTTCACAGCAACATCATAATTCTTGTTTGATAAACAAATTCCAGCAAGATTGTAGACTCTATCTCCTTTTTCGTTTTGACGCTTATCCAATGATTTTGCCTGGGTGTATGCCTGATCGAATTCTTTTTGTTGTAATGAAAGCCAATAAAGCATTTCAATCATTGTAATTAATTCAGGGTTTCTTTGAATTCGTTGTAAAAGCTGCGATCTTAAAGCATCATTTTTTTTGTTTTCAGGATCGTTGTTTAATGAATTTTGTAAATAGTATTCAATTGATGTCATTGATGAAGCATTTTGTTCGGCAAAATCCAATAACTCACCCATCATATCCGGAAAATTCCCAGTTGATTCATAAATATAAGCTAATTCCATATTAAAAACGGCAGAGGTTTTCAGAACCTTTCGCCCGGCTTTATAGGTGTTGATTGCATATTCGGTTTGCCTTCGCATAAAAAATGCATTAGCAAGATCAATAACTTGCTGGGAATTTGCTGTTATTTTTTTAATGGCATCTTCAAAAATATCTTTGGCTTTAGCAGGCTCGTTTGATGAAATATAAACATACCCAAGGTCAACCAAATATTTTAAATCGTTAGGGTAATCATGCTGAAGTTTCTTGACGATTTTTTCAGCTTTCTTAAAATCACCCATTTCGATAAGTGATTGCAAATAATAAACGTAATAGTAGGCGTTGTTTTTTTTGTTGAACAACTGCTCGAAAATCTCTACTGCTTTTGCATATTCTTTATCTGTATAATATTGAATTGCTAATTGTTCATCGGTGTTATTTTGAGCGAAACCTCTAGTGAGAAATAACAGGCAAAGAATAACTAAAGAAATGCGGACAGTGTTTTTCATTTTATTTAAACGAAGAAAAGTAGATTTTAATATTAATCATCATCGTCTTTTTCCATAAACAATTTATTTGTCTTTTTTGTTTTAGGAGGGTTCAATATCAACTTTTCAATTAAAGGGGCTAGACTGTCATGGCGGGTGAGTAATTGTTGAACTTGTTCTGTTTTAAGCATGACAGACATTGCAATGTTTTTAACTATGTCTTCTTCCGTTTGTAAATATTCCAATTGCTTGTTTTTTTCAACAGATCCAGACTCAATGTCGAGTGCTAAATTTTTAAGTTGTTCTTTGGTTTCGGCTATTTGTGATTTTAATTCACCTGCTTTTGAGAAATCTTTTTTAAGAGTTTTGCTCATATTAGCATAAGCCAATATTGATGACCAACCGCTATCTTTTATGTCCCAAGTAAAATTACTGTTTATTTGGGAAAAGTTTTTGACATAGGCATTATAGCGGGTTTTAATATCAGGCTTATCGAAAACAGATAACTGTGCCAAAGCAGTATCCATAATAATATTCAATGAATCAATTTTAGCAAGATGTTGTTTTTTCTCTGAATTTGTGCAACTACTAAAATATAGTATTGCCATTGAAAGCATTATTAAGAAATAAGTTTTTTTCATAACAGAGTTTAATTTATGATTTCAAATCCAGTATATGCCTGCAAGGCTTTGGGGATTTTTATTCCTTCAGGAGTTTGATTATTTTCTAATAAAGCCGCAACAATTCTGGGTAAAGCTAAAGCACTTCCATTTAAAGTGTGAACTGCTTTGTTTTTTCCTTCATTGTCTTTATAACGTAACTTCATGCGATTCGATTGAAAAGTTTCAAAGTTTGAAACAGAACTAACTTCCAACCACTTTTGTTGGGCAGTTGAATACACTTCTAAATCATAAGTTAAGGCAGAGGTGAAACTCATATCTCCACCACAAAGTTTGAGAATTCTAAAAGGAAGTTCAAGTTGACGAAGTAAGGAGGCTACATAGTCCTTCATTTCCTCAAGGGTTTCGTAGGACCGCTCCGGAGTTTGTAGTTGAACTATTTCGACTTTATCAAACTGATGTAGCCTGTTAAGTCCTCTAACGTCTTTCCCATAAGAGCCGGCTTCCCTTCGAAAGCATTGCGAGTAAGCCACATTTTTAATAGGTAGTTGGTCTGCTTTAAGCATGACATCTCTATAAAGATTGGTTATTGGGACTTCAGCAGTAGGAATTAGGTATAAATTATCTAGGGTAACATGGTACATTTGTCCTTCTTTGTCAGGTAATTGTCCTGTTCCATACCCAGAAGCTTCGTTCACCATTAATGGAGGCTGAATTTCGGTAAAGCCATTATTAATTGCATTATCAAGGAAAAAATTGATTAAGGCTCGTTGAAGTTTTGCACCTTTCCCTTTGTACACAGGGAATCCAGAACCCGTAATTTTATTTCCCAATTCAAAGTCAATGATATTATATTTTGTTGCTAAGTCCCAATGGGCAAGACAATCATCTGAAAGTTGAGGAATACTCCCTTCCGAATATATCAATATGTTATCCTCAGGGGTTTTTCCAATAGGCACTGAGGAGTGTGGAAGGTTAGGCAAAGTAATAAGAAGTTGATTTTGTTCCTTCTCGAGTAAATCTAATACTTCGGTAAGCTCTTTAGATTGTTGCTTAAGCTCTGTAGTTTCAGACTTAAGGATGTTTGCTTCGTTAGCTTTACCCGATTGAAATAAAATGCCTATTTCTTTGGCAAGAGAATTGGATTTTGCCAAAATGTCTTCAAGGTTTTTTTTGGTTTCTCTTCTTTTTATATCTATCGAAAGTATGGTATCGATAATTTGAGTTGCATTGAAATTTTTTAACTTTAAACGTTCAACGACTTCAGTGGTATTTTCTCTAATGTAGTGAATTGACAGCATATCGGAATTTTTTACAAAGGTATGGAAATAAAAAATCCCCTGAGAGAATTTCAATCAGGAGATTTAATAAAAAATGTTTTTGTGCTTAGTTTAGTTAACTGAAGCTTCTGATTGTTGAAAAGGAAGAACAGAAACAAATGACTTATTCCCTCTTTTACGTTTAAATTCAACAGTACCATCAGTAAGAGCAAATAAAGTATGATCTTTACCTAATCCAACGTTTTCGCCAGGATTATGAACTGTACCTCTTTGACGGACAATAATATTGCCACTAATAGCTAATTGACCACCGTATATTTTAACGCCCAATCGTTTACTATGTGATTCGCGACCGTTACTTGAACTCCCGGCACCTTTCTTGTGAGCCATAATGATTTAATTTTATATTGATTAATATTATATTCAGAAATAAATTCTGATACTTATTCTTTTTAGTCTTTAGAAATAGATTAGGAAGTGATTTTTTCAATCAGTATCTTCGTGAAATCTTGTCTGTGACCGTTTAAGGTTTGGTATCCTTTTCTTCTTTTTTTCTTAAAAATAAGAACTTTATCACCTCTGTCGTGAGATAATACTTTAGCAGTAATTTTTGCACCACCCACGAAAGGAGCGCCTACATTAATTTTGCCGTCGTTATCCAACAACATTACTTTTTCAAAATCAAGTTGGTCGCCTTCATTGGCGTCTAACCTGTGGACAAAGATTTCTTGGTCTTTTTCAACCCTGAATTGTTGCCCTTGTATATCAACTATTGCGTACATATGATGAATATTTAATTCAATTTTTGGGAGTGCAAAGTTATAAAAATTCTTTAAACCAACTAATTAAATTGAATTTTTTCTGCTTTTTGATGAAAAAAACATTTTTCCCCTTTCAAAGTCATAAAATAATTGAACTAAATTCTAGTAAAACTGCTTCTTTGAAAGAGTCGATAGAAATCGCATTTTCTATAGTAAATTCACCAATTCTGGTTCTGCATAGTTTTGATAAATAGGCTCCTGAATTCACTTCTTTTCCTAAATCTCTTGCAATTGCCCGAATGTAGGTTCCTTTGCTGCAAACAATTCTAAAATGAACTTCAGGAAATGAAATTCCAGTGATTTCAAATTCTTTAATGTTGATTTGCTTGGGCTGAATTATCACCTCCTCATCATTTCTAGCATATTTATAGGCTCTTTTGCCATCAATCTTAACTGCTGAAAAAACAGGTGGTATTTGAGAAATATTTCCAATAAACTTTTTAACTGCTTCATGTATTAAAGAAGGAGTAATATGTGAAATATCGTAATGTTGGTCAATTTCCTTTTCTAAATCATAGGAAGGTGTAGTAGCCCCAAAGGTAAAAGTTCCTGTATATTCTTTTTCGAAAACTTGAAATTCTTCAATACGCTTAGTGAATTTCCCTGTACAAACAATGAGTACTCCAGTCGCAAGGGGATCGAGGGTGCCGGCATGACCTACTTTTAGTTTTGGAATATGAGCATTATATTTAATAAAAGCCCTGATTTTATTAACTACATCGAATGAAGTCCAACCTAATGGCTTATCGAAAATTAAAATTTCTCCTTCTTGAAAATTCACTATTATATTATACTTAAATCGTAACCCAATGCCAAAAGAACCAGAATGCTAACCCCTAAAAGAATGCGATAATATCCAAACACTTTAAATCCGTATTTTGTTAAAAATCCAATGAAAGCTTTGATAGCAATCATAGCAACAATAAAAGCTACTATGTTACCTATAACTAAAAGTGAAATATTATCAGAATTGAATGATTTGTATGTTTTAAGCAATTTGTAAGCAGTGGCTGCAAACATTGTGGGTACTGCAAGGAAAAAAGAAAACTCAGCAGCGTTTTTCCGACTTAGTTTACGAGACATTCCCCCAACTATGGTTGCTGCTGAACGGGAAACTCCAGGAATCATCGCAATTACTTGAAAGCATCCAATGATGAAAGCGTTTTTATATGTCACTTCTTGTTTTTCCGACGGTTTATTGAACCATTTATCTACAAATAACAGAATAATTCCTCCTAAAAACAATGATATTGCTACTACCACCACGTTTTCCAAAATGGAATCAATAAAATCTCCTAATAGAAAGCCGATAATAGCTGCTGGTAAAAAAGCGACAAATAATTTTAAATAAAAGTTCACTGATTGAAAGAAGCGTTTCCAATATAAGACTACAACGGAGAGAATGGCTCCAAATTGAATGTTTACAATAAATGCTTTAGTAAATTCGGAACTTGCTATACCTAATATTTTTTCGGTAATTACCATATGGCCAGTTGAGGAAATGGGTAAGAATTCGGTAATCCCTTCTACAATGGCAATAATAATAACTTTAATTAAAGATAGGGTTTCAATTTGTTGAATGAATATCATAAATCGATAGGGTTATGTTTTGGCAAAAGTAAAAATATTATTTTGCTTACAGAATAATTTTAAACACTTCATGCAATTCGCGAAATTTTCTTTCGTAATAAAAGTTTAAGCTTTCTGCAGTTTTATGGTCAGTAATATGAAGCAATTCTTCTAAAGATGGTGGGATAAGAGTGAGTTTGTAAATTGATGAACTGTGTTGTGTGTCATTCACTTTTTCCATCTCCCAATAACGTGCAATTTTCCGGCCCTGTGGATTAATAATATCTGCAAATACTTCTGAGAAATAAATTCCTTTTCTGGCTAACATCAGTAGCTTTTTTAAAAAGGCATCGAACATGAAAATAAAAATATCGCTGTTATAATAGAATGTATCAATAATTACAGATGAAATATATAGTTTTAAAATTGCAGGCTTATCGAATTTCATTATAGCATCGGCTGGAATTTCGGTGTCGTTAAGCTCACTCAGATATAAGCGATTAGAATATTCAGAATTGAGAGGTAAGGCTTCGATTAAGCCGATTACATTCTTTTTCTTCAAGTCGGTAATAACAGTATAGATGTTGGGATTGTGATGATGCCAGGTGTTAATGGTGTCGGACGAAGTGCGGAATTGAGGAGGATATTTTTTTTCGAGTTCACATATCTGAGAAAAGTGAATGGGTTTCATCAATTCGGGAGCTAAATTATAATAAGTCCTCTCTGGTTTTATTTGGTTGGAATAATGTTTTATGTACCATTTTAATGTGAACTGCAATGAACTTACAAAAATTGCAATTTCATCAGAATGGAGTTTCTTTTCAGAGGTGTGCCCTATTTGATAATTATAGGATGAGAAAACAATATCGCTTATTTGATTCATGCTGTTTAACGAATCCTTTATTTTTCCGCTAATAAGTGTTTTCTGGTAGCATAACTCAATGAGTTCGTTGAGTGAGAAATTGTTGTGGCCAGTTTCGTTATGGCAGCTAATTTGTTGTAATATGCAGATTATGATTTTTCGTGAATAAATTATTGCAAGCTCAGGTTCGAAAGAAGCTAATGTGTTGAATTTTTCAAACTTTTTAGCCAGATTTTTTATGACAAGGTTCTCTGTCTTTTCAAATTGCCTGATTATAGAGTTTGATATATGAAATTTTTTAGGCGAAGTATCCATAGAAAGGCAGAAGCTGTTTTTTTATTTGCAAAAGTACAATTAATACAAATCATAAACTAAAATCCTCTTTTAGAAAAAAGCTAATTTACTATCTTTGGTTTTTGCAACTTGCTTTTGAACACGTTTTTCAACTATAATATTAATATAATGGTGAGTTTGAAACTTTCTTAGAAAAAGTCTATTTGATTTAATATTGAAAAGCACCATAAAACATTGAATTGTTGTACAAACTCTTTGTATCCAAAATAATGTTTTTTACCAAAAAGGAAGCCCCACTGTGGTTTTGAAAAAGGCAGAACTTTTATTCACTGATTCAGAAAAAAATCGCAGGCCAATCTTTATCATATTATAAAACCATTAATTTTTACTTATGATTTTCAAAATGCTACCATGCTAGACAGAATAATTGTTTTTGAAGGATGTCACCAACTATTTTGTCTATTAAGCAACAGATTATAATTTCTCTTTCTTTGTATGGAAACTTATAACCAAGGATGGGAGTAAGATAATATTGGCAAACAAAGCTGTGAATAAAGTAAAAGAAACTAAAGCTCCTAATGCTATTGTTCCACCAAACTGAGAGGCAATAAAAATAGCAAAACCCAAGAATAGGACAAAAGAAGAAATGATCATACTACTTCCTCTGTCGTATAGAGTTTCTTTTACAGTTTGAAGTACAGTAGCCTTTTTATGTTTGATGTCCTGATAATATTTTAGCATAAAATTAATAGCATTATCTACAGAAATCCCATAAGCTATGCTAAAAATAAGTAATGTTGAAGGTTTTAGAGGAATGCCTAAAAACCCCATCATTGCAGCAGTTAATAATTGGGGAAATAAATTGGCTATTAGAATAGCAATAACCCAACGTATCGATTTAAATATCCATGCCGTAAGCAAGGATATGACTACAATAGCAATTAAGATGCTTATCAAAAGATTATCTACTAAGTACTCAGTTCCCTTTAAAAAAACCACACTAGAACCTGTAAGTTTTACATCATATTTATCAGGTGAAAAAACCGAATCAATGCGGGGTTTAATGCTTTCTTTTATGCGTCTGATTTCGGGTGTGCCAATGTTTTTCATTTGCACACTGATACGGGTAACTTGTTTATTGCTATCCAGAAAAGCACGCAATAAGTTCTCGTTCCCCTTTTTACGCGGAATATAGGAGAAAACAAAAGCCTGTTCCTCATTTGTAGGCAATCGGTATGAACTACTATCACCATTATAAAATGCCTGGGTTGCCTGCTTCACAAATTCAGCTAGCGAAAGCGGACGGGAAAACTCGGGATAGGATAAAATAATCTTCTGAACCTTATCTATTTTCTGAATAACAGAAAGTTTCATTACCCCGTTTTTCTTTTTTGTATCGATAGAAACTTCAAAAGGCATAATCCCTTTAAAATTCGACTCAACAAACTGCAGGTCTTTATATAAAGCATCTTTATGGGGTACATCATCAACCAGACTGCCTGTTGTGGTTAAAAGTGTAAAACCATATATTCCAATAAAAGTAAGAGTGATAAAGACAGTATAAGACAGTTTGCGGTGATGTAGTACAATGTTGGTTGCTTTGCTGATTCCTTTAAGCAAAAACCTGTTATCGAGTTGCCGGATATGTCGTTTCTTTGGTGCCGGAAAATATGAGTAGAGAATCGGAATCAGCACTAATGTCAGTATATATTCCAGCATAATATTCAGAGAGGCAATGATTCCGAACTCTATCAACACAGCGCTTGATGTGAAAGCAAAGGTAATAAAACCTGAAGCTGTTGTTGCATTAGTTAAAAGTGTAAGCGTTCCCATTTTCTCTAAAGTCAACGAAAGCGATTTCTTTTTGTCACCATGACTCTTGTATTCAAGATGATATTTGTTGATGATATAAATACAGTTTTCAACTCCTATCAAGATAAGCAATGGAGGGATAATACCCGATAAGATGGTGATTTTATAGCCAAACAAAGCCATCGTTCCAAATGCCCAAATCAGGCTGATTATGATGATAAACATCGGCAAAATAATTGCCTTAAATGAGCGGAAAAACAAAAAGAGTAATATCGATGTTATTATCATCGCCAAACCCACAAAATACTTTAACTCATCTTCAATCTTCTTAGAAAAAATAGTTCGTATATAAGGCAAACCCGAGTAATGAACATCCACCACATGTTTCTTAGAAAATTCTTCAACCAGCGATTTAATATTCATAACCAAAGCCACCCGATTAACGGTATTAATCTTAACTTTATTCAGCGTAATCATCATTAGTTGAGCATCACTTTCTTCACCAAAAAGGAAGCCCCTATAAAAAGGCATTGATTTAATAGAGCTTAAAATGGTGTCGAGCTCCCCCTGAGTTTCAGGTGAATGCTTAACCAAAGGTTTTAATTCAAAACTGGATAGAGAATCGTTTTTATTCAATTGAAAAATACGTGCAGACGAAAGCACCTCTTCAACTCCTTCTATTTTACGAAGTTTCTGATTTAGATCGTACCAATCTTTATAAACCGCAAGGGTAAATAACTTTGGGTCTTTAACACCTACTACCATCACATTTCCATCTTCCCCAAACTTCTTTTTGAATTGCTGATATTCGATATCAGTTGAATCGGAAGCGGGCAGCATTTTGATAAGTTCGTAGGATAGTTGAACGTGAGTCGCCTGGAAGCCCATAAATATTGTAATCAAAGCGATTACTATCATTATAATTAGCTTATTATTCAGAACAAAACGAGTAAGAAATTTCCACATAATATTTAAAATAGGTGGCAAAAATACAGTTTTAAAATAAACTTAAGGGATTAAATACACATCAATAAACTTAAAGTGTACTCAGTTGGGCCTGCCTGATATCCACAAAACAGAAAAAAAGCCACAGATTCAAAGATTTTAGGATTAGGAAAATAAAATAATTTAGAGTAATCTGTGGCAATAAAAAATTTAATTTTGGGAAAGGTTTTCATTCTGATTTCAGGATTTGAACTTTCAAAGCAAAGCATTGTTGAATTGATAAAAAATATTACTTTCGTAAAGTAAAGGTTGCATTATGATAAAGACAAAATTAATAGTAGAAGGAATGAGTTGTACCAATTGTGCTTTAGGCATAAGGAAGCAACTGGAAAAGATTGGTTTCGAGAATGTGGATGTTGACTTCGCATCAGGTGATGTAGTTTTCGACTGTCCCGAACAGCTAAAGCCGGAGCAGGCAAACGATAAGATTAATTCGATGGGATATCATATAAAAGAGCAGAACATTTCTGCCCCCGCTATTGGTTTTAGTTTTTCATTAATCAATCAGTTCTATGTTTCTTTAGTGTTCACACTTCCTTTGATCATATCAATGTTTTTGCCATTTCATTTGTTTCATAATCCCTATTTTCAATTAGCATTGTGCGTCCCTGTTTATGCGATTGGACTCAGACATTTTGGGAGAAGTGCTTACCATTCTATGCTTTCAGGGGTGCCCAATATGGATGTCTTGATTACCCTGGGAAGTTCTGCGGCTTTCTTTTATAGTTTAACCGGAACCTTGTTTAATTTGGGTCACGACTATCAGTTTTACGAAACCTCTGCCAGCATCATCACCATCATATTGCTGGGAAATGTATTAGAACATGTATCTGTGAAAAAGACCACTTCGGCATTAGACGGTTTGATGCGCCTAAAAAACACCAAGGCAAAACGAATTATTGGTAAAACTATCGAAGAAGTGGATGCTAGTAAACTAATGAAAGGTGACATCATTTTAGTGAACACAGGCGATCATATTCCTGTTGACGGAGTACTTATTTGGGGAAATGGCAGTGCCGATGAGTCGATTATAACAGGCGAAAGTTTTGCCGTAGAAAAATACACTGGAGATAAAGTGACGGGAGGGACTATACTGCTTTCGGGTTCCATAAAAATGAATGCGGAGGCAGTCGGAAACGATACCATTTTATCATCCATAATCGAAATGGTGCGTAAAGCCAAAGAAGAAAAGCCCGCTTTTCAGCATCTTGCCGATAAGGTGAGCATGATATTTGTACCTGTGGTGGTTTCCATTTCATTGCTAACATTTATAGTTTCCTATTTTGCTTTTCCGATAAGCCTCACCGATTCCATTTTGCGTGCAATTGCAGTGCTGGTCATCGCTTGCCCTTGTGCTATGGGATTGGCTATTCCTACCGCGGTGATGGTTGGCGTTGGACATGCGGCCCGTAAAGGAATCCTCATTAAAGGAGGAGTTACGCTCGAAAAGTTTTCGAAAATCAATACCATCGCTTTTGATAAAACCGGAACCCTTACCACGGGTAAATTTAAGATTAAGCAAATAGATGTTCTTGGCAATTATGACCTTTCATATATTCAGGGATTAATTTTAAGTATCGAGAAGCATTCTTCACATCCTTTAGCCAAGTCTATTTCAAGTGAATTGAAAGGAGCTTCCCTTATTGAGTTAACTGATTTGATGGAAGACAAAGGTTTTGGGATGAAAGCAAAAGATTTGGAAGGAAATGAAATTCGTTTAGGTTCATATAGGTATGCTGGAAAAGGATTTGAGAATGTGGCTTATGATTTGTTTTTATTAGTTGATGATTTGCCCGCGGCAGGAATTTTAATTGCTGATGAACTTCGCCCCGAAGCTTTTGAAGTGGTTAAGGAATTGAAACATTTAGGAGTGAACTCTTTGATTTTAAGTGGCGATAATGAAGCGAAAGTGGTAAATATTGCCAAAGCTGCAGGAATAAAAGAATTTTATGCTGCCCTTTTACCCCAACAGAAACTTGAAAAAATTAATGTCCTTGGTGCACAGAAAAATGTTGCAATGGTTGGTGATGGTGTAAACGATGCCCCTTCTCTGACGGCAGCTGAAATTGGAGTTTCTTTTGGAAATGCAAGTCCAATTGCTATTGAATCTGCCGATATTGTGTTGCTTGGAAATCATTTACAACTTATCAATAAAGCCTTGCACATCAGTAGGCTGACACTACAAACCATGAAACAAAATCTTTTCTGGGCCTTCATTTATAATATAGCTGCCATTCCTTTGGCTGCCTTCGGATATTTGAATCCAATGGTGGCTGCTGTGTCTATGGCATTGTCTGATGTTATTGTAGTTGGGAATTCTTTACGCCTGTACAGAAAAAAAATCTAAGCTCGGTTTAAATAAAACATATATCTTTGCCCCGGAGAAATGCCAGAGTGGTCGATCGGGACCGACTCGAAATCGGTTGAACTGTCAAAAACGGTTCCGGGGGTTCGAATCCCTCTTTCTCCGCTGCTTAAAACAGCAAAAAATAAAAACCACTGAATTTCAATAATATCAGTGGTTTTTTGTTTTCCTGAAAGTGCATTAAAACGCCGAAAAATGCTATTATTAGGTTGCATAAAACGAAATTAATAAATGCCCCCGAATTAGTAATTACCTCACTGAAATGAAGTGTTTTGCAGTGCTCATTCTTAAGCAATTTAGATTCTGTATTAAAACCCAAATTTTGTTTCATCATATTATTATTTTCTTCTTTGACCCGCCTTTTATGCTTATTCTTTGTGGCGCTTTCTTAGTGATATAGCCAGATAATAAGTGCAAAAAGACAAAATCTTACATCATTGAGCTCAATGCTTCAATGGTTGAGCTCAATGATTCAATGGTTGAGTTCAATGATTCAATGGTTGAGCTCAATGCTTCAATGGTTGAGTTCAATGCTTCAATGGTTGAGCTCAATGCTTCAATGGTTGAGTTCAATGCTTCAATGGTTGAGCTCAATGCTTCAATGGTTGAGCTCAATGCTTCAATGGTTGAGCTCAATGCTTCAATGGTTGAGCTCAATGATTCAATGGTTGA
>CAIXTV010000103.1 GCA_903922465.1 uncultured bacterium | reverse complement strand
TGGTCGGCGCCGAAACTTTTCCACAACCATCGGTATAATAATCGCCGTCAGTTGTTCCTTGCTGGTGCAAAATTATTTAATATTTATTACCTTTGCATAACATTCTATAAGAAAGTCCGATTAATAGGGGGCTAGACCAGCGGCAACAATTAAAACCAAAATATATGGCAACACAATTAGTGAAAAAATACAATATGCGTGAGGAGGAATTCTTGACTTGTGCTAAAGAACAAGACGGTAATCTGGCAAATGATATATTAGAATTTGCAGATTATAAATCCATATTCACAAATCAATGGCAGGATGCATATCATACGAAAGTGTTAGGACTGGACGATATTGTGATGAATAAGCTTATGATAGCTGAATTGAAACAAATGAATTCGGATATCGGTATTATGGCAGAAAGGGAAAGGGATAGTTTGAATAAAATTGAAGGTTGGGCAAATGATGGTGTTGGAATGACTGTGGCCGCAAAGGATTTTGGCTTTAGTGGAGCAAGAAAAGGTATTAATAATGGAAACTGGGATAAACTGGTTTTGTCTAATAATCAAATTAAAGCTGCTATTGTAGCAAATTTTGGCATTTTGGGACCTTTAGGATTGACTACAGTAAAAAGGGATGCTTTTTTTAGCGAAATTGCTGCAATTGATGCTTTGAATACTGCTAAAAATCTGAAAGAAGAAAAGAAGAAACAGGTTGTTGCTGCTAATCTTGTGTTTTTTAATGATGTTTATGCAGATATGATGTTTATAGCTGACACAGGAAAGAGATTATATAAAATTTCAAATCCTAAAAAAGCAGAGGCTTATACTATTAGTAAAATATTAAGGAGAATAACACATAAGGTAAAGAAAGAAAATACGGTTATAATTGATTCGCATATTACGGGATTGATTTATTCACTTGAAACTGGAGAGGAATTGGAAGGGGCTAAAGTATGGACTAACAATAATCTGACCGGTATGCTTACAAAGGCTGATGGCATATTTAGCGTGGGTGGGGAAGCTGCTAATACTACTAAACTTTATGTTAGTTGCACTGGCTATAAGGATAAGGTGATTGATATTGAAATTGACAAGGGAGTGACTATGGAGTTGGATGTTGACATGGAAGTGGTGGAAAGCGAGTAGAGTAATTGGAGTGCCTAGAGTACTTAGAGTGCTTAGAGTGCTTGGAGTTAATGGAATATTATTAAATAGAAAGAGGAGAAAATCGATGATTTTCTCCTCTTTTTTTTGGGGGGGTATAAAAGAAACTTATTTTTTCTCTGCTTCCTTTTTTGCAAGTTTCTTCAGGTATTCTTCTTGAACGCCAGATGGTAAGGGTAAGTATTTATAAAACTCCATTGAATAGTTTGCTCTTCCGCTCGAAATATTGCGCAATGTGGTTGCATAGCCAAACATTTCCATCAGTGGCACAAAACCATTAAGCTTTTGTGAGCCTTTGCGATAACGACGCATTGATTCGATACGTCCACGGCGTTTGTTGAAATCGCCAGTAACGTTTCCGATATAATCGTCAGGTGTATTAATTTCAATTTTCATAACAGGTTCCAACAAAATTGGGGTACCTTTCATGAAGCCTTGCTTAAATCCCATTTGAGCACATAATTGGAAAGCCATATCGGATGAATCCACAGCATGAGAACTTCCATCTAACAGCACTACTTTAACGTCAACAACGGGGAAGCCAGCCAAAGGACCTTTATCCATGGCTTTAACCAAACCTTTGTTAACTGCACCAATATATTCGTTAGGGATGTTGCCACCTTTCACTTTATCAATAAACTCATATCCTTTATCAGGATTTGGCTCGAGGCGCATGACTGTATGAGCATACTGACCTCTACCCCCACTCTGTTTTACATGCTTGTAGTTGTTTTCAATTTCAGCAGTAATGGTTTCGCGGAAAGAAACAGCAGGTTCTCCAACTTCAACTTCTACTTTAAACTCTTCTTTTAGGCGATCAACAATGATTTCGAGATGTAATTCGCCCATACCTGATATGATGGTTTCTTCTGTTTCTTCATCATAACGTGCATGAAAAGAAGGATCTTCATTGATAAGACGAGATAAGGCTTCACCCATTTTCTCATTTTCTTTTCGAGTAACCGGATTAATTTTCATTTCGATTACGGCAGGTGGAATAAGAATGTTTTCGAGCAATAATTTATGGTCATTAGAACAAAGAGTGTCACCTGTGCGGGTAACTTTCATGCCAACTAATGCAACAATTTCGCCTGGACCAGCCTCACTGATTTCTTCTCTGTCTTTAGCACGAATGCGGAATATACGTCCGGCACGTTCGTATTTCATTTTTGTGGAATTATAGAATTGCATTCCACTTGTTAGATGTCCTGAAAAAATACGGATGAAAGTTTGCTGACCAACATAAGGGTCATTTATCAATTTAAAAGCTAAAGCAGCAAAAGGCTCTTTAGGGGAAGGATGTAAGGTGTGAGTTTTCTCTGGATCGTCCATATCGGTACCAACAACAGCACCAACATCAATAGGAGATGGGAGATAATCAATAACTGCGTCGAGTAAAAGCTGAACTCCTTTGTTCTTATAAGCAGCACCACAGAAAACAGGAGTGATTAAGAGTTTCAGAGTTGCATCACGCGAAGCTTTCTTAAGTAATTCGGCACTTACTTCTTTATCTTCTAAGAACAAATTGGCAATCTCATCATTGAAATCCGAAACGGCTTCAACTAAATGATTGCGGGCTTCAATAACTTTAGCTTTATATTCTTCAGGAATTTCCATTTCAATGCTTTGATCATCTTTGAAAGTGTAAGCTTTTTGAGTAATCAAGTCAACGATACCTTCGAAGTTTTCTTCAGCACCCATAGGGAGTTGCAGAGGCACTGCATTTGCATCCAAATACTTATTCATTTGATTTACCACTTCGGCAAAGTCTGAACCAGTACGGTCCATCTTATTAACAAAACCGATACGTGGCACACGGTAACGGTCTGCCTGATTCCAAACGGTTTCACTTTGAGGTTCAACACCACCTACGGCACAAAAAACGGCAACCATACCATCAATAACTCTCAATGAGCGTTCAACTTCAATGGTAAAGTCAACGTGGCCAGGGGTATCAATAAGATTAATTTGATGATCGTTCCAATGTGCTGTTATAGCAGCAGAAGCAATCGTAATTCCACGTTCCTGTTCCTGTTTCATGAAATCCATGGTAGCAGCACCATCGTGAACTTCGCCAAGCTTACGGTTAACACCAGTGAAAAATAAAATGCGTTCGGTAACTGTAGTCTTGCCTGCATCAATATGTGCAGCAATCCCAATGTTTCTAAGTTTGTTTAAGGGCATAATAATATATGTTCGGTTAAATATTTAATTAAAACAGCTTTATTTACAGTACTTTCAGAAAACTCTACTGCAAAACCAATTACAAATGAGATATTTAGAATACATAATTCAGTGCTGTTTTTAAGGGGGTGCAAAGGTATGTAAAAGTTTCTGATTTTCACTATATAATGAAAAACAACTTAATGTAAACTTAACACTAAGCTCTATTAACTAGATATTTCGACACAGATTATGAGTCTAAAAACAAGGTTTTATTATTAAAATAAATGATTAAAACTGTGCATTGTCCCCTACTATTGCAGTAAAAAAAAGTCTTTTTTACTATTGATTTTAAGGAAAGCGAATTTTCTTACTTATAATTTTAAAATTCCAGATGTTATATTAATGTGCTATTCCTCTTCTCACATCCGAACGATGTGCATTCATTTTACTGCAGCTTTTATTGGAAGAACAACTAAAAAAAATCATTGCAATAAGTATTAATAATGAGCATTTCATGCAAGAATGTATGAATTTTCTGTTTTTTACATTTTCCATTTTATTGTTTTTATCAAATTAAACTGTACTTTTGAAATAATGAATTCAAGCAAATATTACCTCCTTAGCATCGACCTCGAAGATGTTAGATTCCGCATGGATAATGGGAAATATTTGCCCGAAAAGCTGGTAATTAACGTTATTGAATACCTTTCTTTTCTTGAGAAACATGATGCAAAAGTAACTTTTTTCACTGTTGGAGATATAGCTGTTCATTATCCTGATCTTATAAAAGAGATAACGAAAAAAGGCCACGAAATTGCATGCCATTCATTAAATCATGGTCATATTGACAATCATACTCCCGAAAGTTTCTATAAAGATATATCGGAATGCAAAGAATTGTTGCTAAAAGCTGGCGCTGAAACCGTTATTGGATATCGTGCTCCACGATTTTCTCTTACATCTGAAACACAATGGGCTTATGGAATGTTAGCCAAAGCTGGATTCACTTATTCAAGCTCTGTGCTTCCTGCTAAAAACCCTATTTATGGCTGGGAGAATTTCGGAAATGCGGTTAAAATAATGGATGGAATCATAGAAATCCCTATGAGTATTTATCCACCGGGCAATCGTTTTTCGCTTCCCTTTGGTGGAGGAGTGTATTTCAGGGCTCTCCCCTATTGTTTGATTCAATATTATTTCAAAAAGCATTTTCAAGAACAGAATTTCTGTACTGGATACTTTCATCCTTATGATATTGATGATGAAGTTGAGCATTTTCGTTTTCCTGAAATCAAAAACGCCTTATTCCATTTCCTTTTATATTATAACAGGAGAAATACCCTAAAGAGGTTAGATAAGATTGTTGACAATGGATATATTTTTACTACTTATGCTGATTTTATTGCATCATTAGATTTGCCTGAACATGAATAAGCCAAAGATATTAGTAAGCGATTGCTGGACAAGGAAAACTTTATCAACAGTTCGTTCTCTTGGCAAAGCAGGATATGAAGTTCATACTATTAGTCATACATATCTTTCTCCTGCCATTTGGTCGAGATATTCCAACAAGCATCATATCTTGCCTTTCCCAGAAGAAAAGCCTGAAGAATATCTCACTAAAATCCTTGAACTATTAAAGACGAATGATTTCAGCTATATATTTACTATGGATGAAGCTGCAACAAAAATCATTCTTCAAAACAGAAGCCTGATTGAGCAGTTTACTAAAATTCCATTGCCTGAGATAAGTGTTTTTAATAAGGCGAACGATAAATGGGAAACACTTTGTTTGGCCAAAGAGTTAGGAATCCCCATACCCAAAAGTTTTTTACCATTAGATCAAACAGAGTTAGAAAATTCGATATTACAATTGGGCTTCCCTCTTATCATTAAAGCGAGAAGTAGCAGTGGTTCGCGTGGGGTGAAAAGAATAACCAGTCAATTGGAATTCGATAAACACTACCCTCTTATTAAAAATAAGTATGGATTTCCTATAATTCAGGAATGTATACCTTGGGAAGGTCAGGGTGTGGGTGTTGGTATATTAGCGAAACATGGAAAGACATTGGTTGCTTTCTCTTATAAACGTCTTCGGGAATATCCTGTAAAAGGAGGACCAAGCACTTTACGCGAAAGCACAAAACAGGAAGATCTTATTGAATATAGCCGTAAACTTATTAATAAATTGGGATGGCAGGGAGTGAGTATGGTTGAATTTAAGATGGATCCGAGGGATGGCATTCCAAAGTTAATGGAAATTAATCCGCGTTTTTGGGGTTCTCTGCAATTGGCACAGGTTTCGGGTATAAATTTTCCTGATTTATTATACAGAATGATGGAAAACGAAAGTATTTCGCAAATAGATTATGCAATCGGTATAAGATGTCGATGGCTGATACCGGGAGATATTGTGCATTTTATATCAAACCCCAGTCGTTTTCGGTTAAAGCCTTCTTTTTTCAGCTTCTTTGAACCAAAAACTTTTTATGATCAGTATGATAAAACGGATGTAAAAGGAAATATTGCTGTAATTGTCTGTACTTTCCTGTCCATTTTCAATGTAAGGACGTGGATTATGGGGGTTTTTAGACAATAGGGTGTTAGGCATTAGGCTTTAGGCGTTAGGAAAAAATTAGGAATTATATAATTTGGGAAATTGGTGATTTGAAAATTTGGGAATTTGAGAATGGGGAACACAATGGAAGGAAAAGACCCAAGATACAAATCTCAAATTCCAAGGCTCAAATTCAAAAATGAGAATGTAAATTTATTCTTAATGTGATTTTGGCAATAAACATGCATTAAAGTTATGTATAACTGCAATATCGTTCTTGATAAAACTGATTTTATTTGTGATATTAACTTTTTTTTTCTTAACGTTAACATCTCAGAAATCATCTTTTGAAGGTCAACAGGCATTTTTCGAACATTGATAGCCATATTTTGAACATCGACAGGCATATTTTAAACATTAAAAAGCATATTCTGAACATTGACAGCCATATTTTG
>CAIXTV010000102.1 GCA_903922465.1 uncultured bacterium | reverse complement strand
TGGTCGGCGCCGAAACTTTTCCACAACCATCGGTATAATAATCGCCGTCAGTTGTTCCTTGCTGGTGCAAAATTATTTAATATTTATTACCTTTGCATAACATTCTATAAGAAAGTCCGATTAATAGGGGGCTAGACCAGCTATGCAAAAGATGATCTAACCCAATAAAATATACATCCCCTATTTGATCTATAACCAAAGCACTTTTATTATGTACATTTTTTAGTGCTGAGGCATTTAAAACTGCTTCCTGCCAGTATGTATTATTCCAGTACATAATATGAACACGATTATCAATACCCACAAAATATACATCATTGTACTGATCCATAACAAGACTACTTTCCGGATGAACATTTTGAGGGGCATTCGCATTTAATACTGCATGAAACCAATAAAACCCATTATACCAATACATTTGATGTATTCGATTATCATCACCAATATAATTTACTTGGTTATTATTTGAAACCACTAATGGGCTATTATAACGAACATTTTTTGGTGCGTTAGCATGAAGAACACTTGTATTCCAGTGAGATTCACATTGATATTCAACAATAAAAGCAGCATCACCATGTATTCCTTGCCTTAGAGCAATTGGCATAGTTAAGGTAATCTGATTATTAGTTGCTGATGCAAGTTGTTCATTGTTTACTTCTCCAGTCATTGTATTATACCACTTTATCTTATAAATTCCATTTCTAGAAACAGTAAAATTAATATTATTGCTTTGTGAACTTAGTGGAGGACGGTCCGTATTAGCGAGGGTCTGAAGATAATTAGGATAGTTTTCAAATAAATTTTTAAAAGTGAAATTTACATCTTGTATCCATCCATAAAATTCATCTGAATTTATATCTTGAAGATAATATATTCTAAAAGCTGATCCATTTATTACCAGCGGATTATGATTTTCTGATAATAAAGGGAATTGCTTAGCATAGGTTCCTATCCCTTTATAAACTGAAGTGGCATTTTGTAATGAAATATTATATTGGGTCCAAAAAGATGCTGGAGCCATAGAGCCGTTGTGGAATGTTGACCATAAATTGTCTTGGAGATTATATAAATGGGGATCTTCAAAAGGAATATGCCCATATTCAATATAATTATGTTCTCCAATCATTGTAGGCGAATTAAACGTATTATAATAATTATTAATCCATTCATAATAATTATCTTGACCGTTTCTCCATATTATATCGTCATAATTTGTATAACAATGAATTTGAGTGAAGTCCATTAAAGAAAACACATCATTTTTAGTAGAATGATGTATATCAGCATAAGCGGTTGTGATAAGATGATGATAATTATCAATATTACGAATATAATTTGTCATATCAACATGCCAATTAATAATATTTTGTTCAAACCCATTTGGTTTTACCACATAGTTTGGGTGCAAATCATTACTATTCATTGCGTCAATTCTGTCAGCTTCATCCATTAACTCGTAACCAATAAGATTTGTTGCATAACCCCAACGAGCCTGTATATATCGTAGAAGGTATTTTTGTTGTTGTATAGCTGAAGGTTTTGAATACCATTCATATGGATTTTGAAGATCAAGTCCAGAATCAGGATACAATGGCTTATGATTGATGCTAATTTTTTCATTATAAGGATGAAATAATGACCAGGCACCATTACAATATCCATCAATAGTGTCTCCTGTAGAATTTACCTTATCATAATTGTGAATAATCCCATTGAAATCATGGTATCCAGAAATAATTCCATTATCACCAAGATAACAATGTGCAAATACTGACATTAACATATTCATATCCTTGCTTTTTGCATATTCTAGTATTTTATCTAATTGCCATGAATCTCTTTGATTATAAAATTTACAATAATTCTTATTCGTAACAAAATCCCACCCAATTAGACTTAATCCATCTATTAAATTAATTTCAAATCGAAAAAAGTTTGCATTGTTTAAAGACATATTATCTAATCCAAACATAATTTGATTTGTTCCTTTTTCAAAAGTATATACACCTTGCCCTCTCCATGGGACAATATCAAACCACGGGAAACTATTACCTATTGGGAAAAAGGATTCCCCATTTGAATACTTAAGATAACGTTTGTTAGCCCTCTCTATAAATCCTTTATTGTTACTATTTTTACATTCAAAAAAAATATAAGTTCCAATAGGATAACAAGTACTTTGTATATTATCAGTAGCAATAATTCTAAAATGCCACTGTCCCGCTTCATTTGGTGTAAATCTGATTTTTCAGTTATTTAAACCATTTGGACTTAAATTTTCAGGTGTATTTTCAGTGCTTCCATTATCTAATTTATTATATCCTTCATAGAAGAAAGCATTTTGTTTGAAATGTTGTCCTGAAGGACTCCAGAATTCGGCATATACATCAACTATTGTTGGATCATATGGATTTGAATATAAATTTAAATTAAAATCCACTTCATATTTTTCATATTTTGCAACTATATTGGGAGATACAACCCCGGATATTACTGGTTGTGTTATGCCTTTAAATGTTTGGAATATCAAAAAGGCAAAAAGTAAAAAGCTTAATTTTTTCATTTTATTATATTTTTAATTTGTTTGATGATTTAATTTTAGTTAAAACAGCAATAGTAATAATCTAACATTAATCCTATAAATAGAACTTTTAGATTCAAAAAAGCTGAGTATCAAATTTGAAAAGAAAATTTATTATGTTTTTTTCGTGAAACTTACTATTTTCGAGCGTCAGCAAAGTGAAAATTTTAAATTGAACAAATCCCAATAGCGCAGCGTATCGGGATAAATAAGTTTAATATTCCGCCTTTTGAGGTAAATAAATAATAAATTCACTAGATATCTTGCCCACTAGCGATTAGCAGCTTCATTGATGTTCTCTTTTTATTGAAATCATATGTTTTATAGCTATACTGTTATTTCATTTACTAACAAACTTATACAAAACCAGTAAAATAACCATAATATTTTGCTTTTGTATAAGTGAAATTATTATTCAGTGAATAAAATACATTACAATAAACAATGTCTACAGTAAAAATTATAATTAGAGAAAAAGCACTCTGAATTTGTTGTATGTGGTAAGTAACGTAGAAGTAATAAAATAATGATAGGTAACTAAACATAATTCTCGTTTCGTTGGAAATTAGGTGCTAATTAGGGGAGGTTTGAATTTTAGCAATAATAAAATTGGATTAGTTTTTCATTCACTAATTCCTTTCTATTACTTTAGCTGGTGTCGTTGAAATTGAGCTTAGAAATCAAATTTTCTTAATTTTCAGATTTCAAAATTAATCAAATATCTTCAAAAAGACCAAATAATAATCCCCCTGCTCACCATAGTTCAAAAAAAATGAATATCTTGACTTGGCTAAGTTTTCATTTCGTCAAAGTATTTTTATAGCATTTGCTATTTTCTCACCAAATCACCAATTCCCTTGTCCATTAAAAAAGCCCACCCAAAAGGCAGGCTCAACTTTAATCACTCCAAGTACTCCAGGCACTCTAAGTACTCCAGGCACTTTAAGTACTCGTACGTTTGCAAAAATATTTATTAGAGGACCAATTTCAAATGGTAATGTTGTATTTTAGCAATTGAAATTGGAGATAGATAGGAGTTCTTTTAAGTAAAAATACGCCAAGAGCGATATTCTCTTTAAGAAATAGTCCCTATCTGTCTACCTCTTATAAGTCCGAACAAAGAACTTAGAACTGTTATAAAACAAGTTCGTGTAAAAAAGACGAGAAAGGACTGTAAAGAGTTTCCAATTTAAATATAAACTAAAACAAAATTAAAATG
>CAIXTV010000101.1 GCA_903922465.1 uncultured bacterium | reverse complement strand
GTTTTCAAATGAAAACTCCTATCGTCAAAAGCTCCGGAGTCGGTTTTCAAATGAAAACTCCTATCGTCAAAAGCTCCGGAGTCGGTTTTCAAATGAAAACTCCCATCGTCAAAAGCTCCGGAGTCGGTTTTCAAATGAAAACTCCTATCGTCAAAAGCTCCGAAGTCGGTTTTCAAATGAAAACTCCTATCATCAAAAGCTCCGGAGTCGGTTTTCAAATGAAAACTCCTATCGTCAAAAGCTCCGAAGGGGGTTTGCCGAAATTGAATTGTTGCTACAAAGCCACATAGACGTAGGTTTTAAGAAAATCTACTGAAGCTTATTTCATTTTATATTTAGACAAATGCAAAATTAATATCTGACAAATGTTTTTGTGAATTTGGTGGGCGTTTAGAATTAGGCGTATATTTGCTTTCAATAAGTTGAATTTTTGCTTTTATCATTCGAATGTATTTTAATGGCATATAATAATAACCCTTATTGTTGATAATCAATGTAATTATAAATTATTATTCATGAAAACACTCCCTCTTTTTTTCTGCTTAACATTTTTGTTTTCTTGTTCAAATGAGAATAGAATAATCCCTCAACAAAAGAAATCAGAAGCTACAGAATTGGATACCGCATTAAAAAGCATAACAAAGCCTATTTCCGATACCACGATTGCCGCAAAAACACCCATAAGTACAACTTCATTACCAAAAAAACAAAAAATTAAACCCAGGCTAAGTTATGGCAGAGAATCAGATGGCTGCAGTAATGACAATTTAAATGGGAAAGCCATATTGGTCCAATTAGATTTGAATAGTTCGGTTTTATTGAGTTATCCCGATACTATTATTCAATATTTAAAGTCATATTACAATAATTTGGAGCATTTTTTCCCCCGTTCCATTGCCGATGATTTCGAACATGGCATTTCGACTGAGAGAATATCATACCCTAAGCTAAATTTCATAGTCGAATTATACGAAAATGAGTATGCCGCCAAGCCCTATAAGACCGTACAACAAAGCATTAGCAAAGAATAACGAGATATGCAAGAAAGAATATGAATATAAAAGAGTTTATAGCAAACGACCGTTTCGCTGAATTGCTTGGCATTGAATTGCTTGAGGCCTCCCAAGGAAGTGCAAAAGCACAACTTGAAATAAAAGACGAGCATCTGAATGGGGTAGGTATAGCTCAGGGGGGAGCCATCTTTTCGCTTGCCGACCTTGCTTTTGCTGCAGCAGCAAATTCACGGGGGAATATTGCTCTTGCCATCAATGCCAACATATCTTTCCTTCAGCCGGCCACCAAGGGTATGCTGTATGCCGAAGCTATCGAAATATCAATGAATCATAAAATTGCCTCATATACGGTTAACGTTCGCAATTCAAATATGGAACTAATTGCTTGTTACCAAGGCATGGCTTATAGGAAGAAAGAGAAGATTTGAAATACTTTTTACTCTATTTCCCTTGGTATAGTAGCAGGAGTGGCTTTTACTAAGGATTTATTTTTCCATTTCCCCGAAAGATAATAAAAGTAAGAAAGCACCATGCCGATGAACCATGCTATGGGAATCGACCACCAGATGCCAATTGGTCCGAACCTAGCTGATAAAAAATAAGCTAAAGGAATACGTATCAGCCAAAGTGAAAGTAAGGTAATAAACATGGGGATAAGTGTATCGCCGGCGCCTCGCATCACAGCACCTATCACAAACATCGATGAAAAAATCAGGTAAAACGAACTCACAATAACCAAATATTGTTCGCCAAGTTCAATCACATTAAGGTCGTTTGTAAATATCCCCATAATGTTTTCGCCAAAGAAAATGGCAATTAAGGAAACAAAAATGGAAACCATCGAAGTCATCTTCAAAGTGCTTTTTAATCCGTTTTTCACCCTATGATGTTTATTTGCGCCAATGTTTTGCCCAACAAAAGCGGTGAGGGCTGCAGCGAAATTCATGGCAGGCAGCGAAGCAAAGGAGTCGATGCGTCCAGCAACGCTATAAGCCGCAACGGCATTGGTTCCGAATTTATTGACAATGCTCAAAAGAGCAATCATCCCCAAAGCCACAAACGACTGTTGCAAACCTGTCGGCAAGCCTATCCTAAGGGTTTGTTTGAAGATGTTTTTGTCGAAAGATATTTTTCGCAACGAAAGTTTTACGATATCGTGATATTTATTCAGATAAAATATAGCTAAAAGAAAGGCCATGCCTTGCGAAACCACAGTAGCAAGGGCGGCTCCACCTATGCCCATAGGGAATATCACAACAAAAGTATACACCAGTATGATGTTGAGAAGAGTTGAAAACACAAGGAAATAGAGTGGTGTTTTAGAGTCGCCAAGTCCTCTAAGCACTGAGGAGGTTCCATTAAAACCAAAAAAGAAAACCAATCCAGTAAGGTAAACATTAAAAAAGATTTTTGCCTGTGGTATCACTTCTTCAGGCAATTTAATCAAACGAAAAACAGATTCGCTGAAAATAATCCCTAAAGCGGTAAGAATGATAGCCGAAAAGAATAAGAATATATACATGGTGTCAATGGCGCGCCTTACTTTTTCGAGGTCTTTAGCACCATAGTATTGCGATATAATTACGGATGAGCCTATCCCAATTCCGATAATCAACGATAACAATAGAAAAACCAATGGGAATGATGCACCAACAGCGGCCAGAGCTTCTTTTCCAAGATAATGACCTACGATGGCGCTGTCGATAATGTTATATAATTGCTGGAAAACGTTGCCAATCAGCATGGGCATGGCAAAATTAAATATCAGTTTTCCTTCTTTTCCCTGTGTAAGATCCTTCAATACTTTTTTTGCAAAAATACGAATAATTTTTAAGGTTAAGATTAAGGGCGACTTTAATCTAGAAAACACTCAACCTTAACCTTAACCTCAACCTCAACCTCAACCTCAGAAAAATGCATTACTTTCAGGCAAAATTGTAACTTTGCAAATATTTATTACTATATGCGTATTCTTCTAATAAACCCCCCTCGTTCGCCTTGGAACAGTATTTTACAATACGCTCCCGACGAGGCAAAACATTTTATTCACAAAAAACTGATAGGTCCTCCTTTAGGTTTACTCACTCTTGCAGGAGCTTTAAATGATTTTGATGTAACCATCGCCGAACTAAAAGCCGAGTACGATTCCGATCCAAATGCTCCTGAATTAGAGGTTCTTGTCGAAAAATACTTAAAAGAAGTTAAACCCGATATTGTTGGAGTTACTTTCATCGCCTCCGAATTTAACGACGGGATAAGGATCTTAAATATAGTTAAGCGGTATAATCCCGAAATTCTTACGGTCGCAGGAGGTTTGCATGCAACTCTGTGTCCTGGAGATTTTTATCTAGATTCGGTTGATGTCATCTGTAAAGGTCAGGCAGCTGGAATTTTTAGGGAGATAGTGACTGCAAAAAGCAAAAATGAAGGTTTCGAAAAAATAGGGGGAATAATTTATAAAGAAAATGGTCAGCATAAAGCGTCTTCTGCTCTTATAAAACCTTGGAATGCTGCTCGCGAAAACTTTTATTTCCCTCGTAGGGATTTAATTAAACAATGGATTAACACCTATATAGTAGGGAATAGTCCTGATCCTTCCACTTACATTTTTACGTCATTGGGATGTCAGTATCAATGCAGCTTTTGTTCAATCTGGCCACAGTTCGATAAGAATGTATTCCAACGTGAGATCGAAAGCATTATCACCGAATTGAAATCAATTGATGATTACGCCGTGGTGAGATTTTCCGATGCCAACACCATAATTAATGTAAATTTCATCGATAAACTTTGCGATAGAATACTCGAAGAAGGTATTAAAAAGACTTATGTGATGGATATTCGATTCGACACAGCAGCCAAATACCCTCATTTAATTGAGAAATTAGCTAAAATTGGGTTGAAGGTTGTAATTTGTGGTTTCGAATCCTTCCGCGAAGAAGAACTACTTAAATATAATAAAAGCGCTTCTGCCGAAATTATTGAGCAAGCCATTTCGGTGTTTCATGCTAATGATGTAATGCTCAGAGGTAACTATGTGGTTCCTCCTGATTACACCGAAAACGATTTCGAAGCCCTTTCGGAATATGCCAATCGTAACAAAGTTGTATATGCAGGATATACTATTTTATCACCTATGCCAGGAACCGTTTATTATGAAGAAGTTAAACCCAGTATTATCGACTTTGACCTTTCGAAATACAACTTTTTTAATTCAGTTATGCAAACAAAACTACCCCTCGAAGAGTTTTATCGTAAGGTAGGAAGTCTTTGGCTTATTAAAAAAGGAAATGATGTAATTTAATGAATTGAATTACGAATAATCATTATTGAATTAAGATTTTGATAGAAGAAAAAACAGATTTATAAAAATTAATTGCATGAATGATGATTAACTATGATGATTTATTAAGAATCAGGTTCACTTATTAAATCATAAATCCTTAATCCTTGTTCTTAAATCAGAAGAAAATGAAAATTACACTTATACTTGCCGCTGGTGCTAACGATCCTCTCAAAAAGACCGATCCTTTTATGCCGCTTTCATTGCCACTGTTAGCTGGTGCTGCACCCGAACATGAATATACTTTTGTGGATATGCTTGCCGAAGAAATGCCCGACTATGACAAACCTACCGATATTGTTGGCATAAGTTCGCGCATCACTGCTGAATCAACTGCTTATAAAATTGCAGATGAATTTAGAAAAAGAAATGTGCCTGTAGTATTGGGTGGTGCTCAAATTTCATCTGTTCCTCATCGGGCAAAAGCACATGCTGATGTTGTGGTAGTAGGGGAGGGTGAACCTCTTTGGCCCATACTCTTAAATGATTTTGAAACTAAGAAACTAAAGGATTTTTACGTTTGCTCCCCTGTCCCATTTGATGCGAAAGGGATGTCAGTATATCAAATGTTTTCCTATTTCGATTTGAAGAATGTTCCCACTCCATTAAGATATTTATATAGAAAGAAATACGATTTCGATACCGTATTTGCTTCTCGTGGATGTCCAATCAATTGCGATTTTTGCTCTGTTTCCTCTATTTTTGGATGTCAAACACGCTTGCGCCCCATTGCTGATGTAGTTAAAGAAATTGATACTTTTAAGAATTTTTATTATTTATTGGATGATACTGTTTTTGGAAGACCTTCCAATTATGACTATTACACTGAACTCTTCGATACTATTATTAAACTTCCAAAGAAACGTTTCTGGACGGGGCAGGCAAATCTCGATGCTGCTTCAACTCCTGAAGGAAGAGAAATCATTCGTAAAGCTGCACAGGCAGGGCTTTTATATGCTTCCATTGGTATTGAGTCCATCAATCCCGAAGTGATGAAGACAGCAGGAACGCTTAAAAAGAATGGAGTGAGGACCTATGATATGGCGATACAAGAGATGCAGGAGAACATTCGTTTTATTCAGGAGCAGGGCATTGTCATTTCGGGATGGTTTACTATTGGTTATGATCAGGATACTATTCAAACTTTTTATGATACATTGAAGTTTTGCGAAGAAAACAATCTTATTCCTATTATTAACGCTCTTGAAGCTCTCCCCGGAACTCAATTGTTCGATCGCTTGACCGAAGAAAACAGAATCGATACTAAAAAGACGATCAATGTTTCACATCCTGTTTTAAGGGATGAAGAAGTCTTAATCGCATTGAAAAATGTGAATAAGAAAGGCTTCACTTTTCGTCAGAATCTGAAAAGAACCATGTACTATGCTAAGTATTTCGATAGAGACACAAGAAAGATGAACGATAAAATCCATAATAAGATATTTAAGTTTATTTTTACTTTCGTGCTTCAGAACAAACTTAAAAAGGGAGTTATTGGTTATATCAATTCGAGTAATAGTTAGAGACTAATTTATAGCTATATTGTTTCCTTAAGCCTAATAAAAAGAAATATATTTGAAAATGAGGTAGGTAGGGTAGTAATTGTTTCCAATCAATGAGAGGGGAATATTAAAAATACCAATTAACAAATTGTTTTCAGCAAATAGAATAATAAGGGATTATAACATAAAATTGCCCTATTTTCATTGTTTAAATAATTTGGTTTTACAAACATCATGTTAAATCAAGCCAAAGCCAATTTGGCCAAACAATCAGTAGGTTTCTGATTGTAAAAGCTAGTTTATTCGATTGGTCTTTCTTTCATCGAAATATTGAACTCATTTATTATTTTGTAATCTATCAGCAAAACATGCAATAGTACAAAATATTCAGCCAAGCCATATTTTCAGGATAAAACCAATGTTAATTAAAAAAAACAGTAGGGCTGCCAAAAAAGTATTTTTCATTTCTGTCAAATACTTTGAAAAGTAAATAGAAAAGGAAATTCCTAAAAGCAAAAGAGACGGCAAAAAATATTCTCCTGAAAACAGAATAATGAATAAACTTATGAAAGTGTATGAATTTAATACAGCCATTTTTTTACGGTAATTGATGTTTTGTTCGTTGGTAGCTGAAAGACTCCTTATGAAAGAGTAAAGAAATGTCAACCCAATAATCGAAGACCAAATAATTTGGGGCGTGCTTAAGTTAAAATCAGGTAAACGAAAATATTGTGGTAAATCATAGGGGATGTTGTAGATAACAGGGAATTGATCTATGGCGTAAAGATAAGTTCCATAAAACAACTGTGGCCCTATTAGGCCCATGAAACTAATCAGCCATTCACGCCAAGTGAAAACGCGATAAATAATTAGAGAAAACCATACCAAAAAAATGAACAAAACCAATGGAGACCAAACAAATGCAAGTAAGGAGATTAAGAAAGAGGAATAAAATACTTCGTCAAAAGGATTTTGACGGCTGGGAATCGAGAGCAATAAATGAAGCGAAATACTAATTGCTAAAATGCCAATAATTAAAGCAGGACTGATAGAATAGTTCGATAAACCAATAGAAAATAAGAAGAACAAACCCGAAACAAGAAGGGTGTTTTTCGGTAAAAGAGCATTCGTGGTGAAAATAGTGTTTACATATAAGGAGATTATCGTTGTTAAAACGAATATCGAAAAACTGAAAAATATAAATGAATGAAGATTAAATTGTGTAAACAATTCGATTAAGCCTTCTGAAGCATTTTCTTTAATTGTAATAATTGGTGATAAATTGAAAACCAATATACCACAAGCAATATAATAAAGCAAAATGACAACTAAATTGAAAGAGTAATTCTTTTTAAATAAGCTCAATATCATAACTACATGCCTTAAGTGGATATTCCACAATGAAATAAATTTTACAAAAAGAAATTACTCATAAGAAAAACACAGTTTGTCAATAATGAAGCAGCCTTATAATTTAATTGAATCGGTTTTTTTATTTAATAAATCTTGCCCGATATCTTTGCGATAATACATGTTTTTAAATGAGATATGATCAATTGTGTAATAACTAACATCAAGGGCCTGTTTTAGATACTCACCCATTGAAGTCACCGACATAACCCTCCCTCCATTGGTAATAAGGTTGTCATTTACATCCTTAGTTGTTCCTGCATGAAAAACAAGGCTATTTTGAGTCGTTTGCGAATCAATAATAGGCAAGTGAGTTTCATATTCATTAGGATATCCTTCAGAAACCAAAACAACAGTTGCAGCAAAATCAGGATTAACATTTAAAACATATTCATCTATTGAACCAGAAATAATCCGTTCGAAAAGTTCGATAATATCACTTTCAATCCTTGGTATAATTACTTGCGTTTCAGGGTCGCCTAAACGACAATTATATTCAATTACATATGGATCGCCATCACAATTCATAATCCCAATAAAAAGAAAGCCTTTATAGTCCAATCTTTCTTCAATTATGCCCCTCATCGTAGGTTTAATGATGAGTTCTTCTGCTTTAGCCATAAATGCTTTGTCTGCAAAAGGAACAGGAGAAACTGCACCCATGCCTCCAGTATTAGGCCCAGTGTCGCCAACACCTATTCTTTTGTAATCTTTAGCTTCAGGTAGAATAATGTAAGATTTTCCATCTGTTGCAATAATAACAGAAAGTTCAATTCCTGTCAGAAATTGCTCGATAAGTACTTTGTCGCCCGCATCACCAAAAGTATTGTCAGTAAAAATATCTGAGAAATGTTTAATGGCGTCATTTTTTTCCAATGAGATTATTACGCCTTTCCCCCCTGCCAAACCATCTGCCTTAATAACATAAGGAGGATTGGTATGGGTTATGAAATCAATGCCTTCTTGTATAGTATCAACCGAAAATGTTTTAAAAGAAGCAGTGGGGATATTGTATTTCGACATAAATTCTTTTGCAAGTTGCTTGCTTCCTTCAAGCATTGCGCCTTCTTTCGAAGGACCAATTATATCGATATGAGAGACTTCAAAATGTTGATTAAAATAATTGGAAATACCTTTGACAAGCGGAACTTCGGGCCCAACAACTATAAGTTGTATGTTTTCCTGTAAAGAAAAATCTTTCAGCATTTCAAAATCGTTAATATCGATATCAACGTTTACCCCGAAATCGCTTGTTCCACCGTTTCCCGGAGCAATATAAAGTTTATTTAAGAGATTACTTTGTGCCATTTTCCAAGCAAGAGCATGTTCTCTACCACCTGAACCAATAAGTAAAACATTCATTTTTTTATTTTTATTTTAAATCAATTAAAATTACAAAAAATGCTTGGGGTTGAATTTATATGAAAAAATAAATTCTCATTCAATTATGATAGGGTCATCTACTTTAGTTTCTAATAACACAAGATTGTTAATGTCGAGTAGATTTGTAATGTAATAAAACTTCATCCCTTTAATATAATCGGGTTTGATTTCAAGGATGTCACGTTCATTGTCAACGGGCAAAATGATATTATTAATTCCTGCATTTCGTGCAGCTAATATTTTTTCTTGTATACCGCCAACAGGTAGAACTTTTCCTCTAAGGGTAATTTCACCTGTCAT
The DNA here is from genome assembly GCA_903922465.1 of uncultured bacterium. Lineage (GTDB taxonomy): Bacteria > Bacteroidota > Bacteroidia > Bacteroidales > CAIXTV01 > CAIXTV01. The sequence goes on along the minus strand of CAIXTV010000101.1, from coordinate 7,775 downwards.
GGCAATTTGTTCCTTAACTTTTCGCTGGGTAAAAGACGATGCTATTGCCGTAAACATAGTAATTCCAGCTGAAGGACCATCCTTAGGCGTTGCTCCTTCGGGGATATGGATATGAACATTCCAGTTTTGAAACACGTCAGGGGAAATATTGAAAGATGCACAATGAGCTTTGAAATATTCGAGTGCAATAGTTGCAGATTCTTTCATTACATCACCCAAATTACCTGTTAAGGTAAGCATTCCTTTCCCTTTGCTTAAACTAACTTCAATAAAAAGAATGTCTCCTCCAAAAGGAGTCCATGCAAGACCTGTGACAACACCAGCAACTTTATTGTCAATTAATTTATCATGACGAAATAAAGGTAGACCAAGAATGTTTTTTAATTCGTTAGCTTGAATCTTAGTTGCATATTTTTCCCCATTAGCAATAAACTTCACACGGTTTCTAATCACTTTAGCTATTGTTTTTTCTAGAGCCCTCACCCCAGATTCACGTGTGTAATTTTCAGCTAATTCTTGAATGATTTGCTTGTCAATTTTTACTTGTGATTTTTTAATTCCATGTTCAGAAAGCTGTTTTGGGATAAGATGACGTATTGCAATTTCAAGCTTTTCTTCAATAGTATAGCCACTTAATTCAATAACTTCCATCCTGTCACGCAAAGCGGGGTGGATCGTTGAAAGGGTATTTGCAGTAGCAATAAACATTACTTTTGATAAGTCAAAACCTGTTTCAATGAAATTATCATAAAACGCATTATTTTGTTCAGGGTCGAGTACTTCTAGTAATGCGGCAGCTGGATCACCATTTATGTTCATGCCTAAAATCTTATCAATTTCATCTAAAACAAATACGGGATTTGCAGATTTAGCTTTGCGTATATTCTGAATAATCCTACCAGGCATGGCACCGATATAAGTTTTTCTATGCCCTCTTATTTCAGCCTCATCCCTAAGTCCCCCAAGTGAAATTCTTACGTACTTGCGATCGAGCGAACGTGCAATAGATTTACCCAAAGAAGTTTTTCCAACCCCAGGAGGTCCAACAAAACATAATATTGGAGATTTTAAATCTCCTTTGAGTTTAAGCACCGCAATAAATTCAATAATACGTTCTTTGATTTTTTCTAAACCAAAATGATCTTCATCCAGTATCTTACGAGCTCTTGAAAGATCAAAGTTATCTGCAGTATTATCGCTCCAAGGAAGTTCAACCATTACCTCCAAATAATTCATTTGAATTGAATGTTCTGCAGCTTGAGGATTCATACGCTGAAGTTTATTTAATTCTTTATTGAATATTTCTTTAGTTTCATTATTCCATTTCTTTAGTTGGGCCTTACTCTTAATCCCATTAATGAATTCATCGTTGGGTGTGCCACCGAGCTCTTCCTGAATAGTTTTCAGTTGTTGATTTAGTAAATAATCGCGATGTTGCTTGTCTAAATCAATTTTAACCTTGTTCTGAATCTGGTTCTTAAGTTCAATAATTTGAATTTCTCTAGTGAGAAAACTTAATACCTGTTTCGCCCTTTCTGTAATATCATTAATCTCCAGAATTCTTTGCTTTTCGAATGTTTCAACAGTAAGATTTGTTGCAATATAATTAATAAGGAAAACATTGTTTTCAATATTTTGAATTGCAAAAGCAGATTCAGGGGGAATGTTTTGTGATTGTTTAATGATTTTAATTGAAAGATCTTTTAAAGAAGAAATAATCATCTCGAAATCTTTATCCTGACTTTTGGTCTCAAAAGCAGGCAAGCTGCTTATTTTGCCTGTAATGAAGGGCTGTATGCCAACGAAATAATCCAAATGTATCTTTTGCCGACCCTGAATAATTACAGTGGTAGTTTCATCAGGCATTTGAAGAATTTTCAAAATATATGCAAGAGTTCCTGTTGAGTAAAGATCTTCAAAAGTTGGATCTTCTACAGTTGAATTTTTTTGTGCGAAAACTCCAATAAGACGATCTTTCTTATATGTTTCCTTAATAAGTTGTATTGATTTTTCTCTTCCAACGGTAATAGGAATTAGCACACCAGGGAAAAGTATATTATTCCTTAAAGGCAATATAGGGATAATTTCAGGAAGGTTTTCGTCGCTTAATTGTTCTTGATCATCTGGGACAATTAGAGGGATGTATTCTGATTGTGAATCAATAATTTCAGTGAAATTTTGAAGTTGTTCATTTAGAAAGTCGCGCATAACATTGAATAGTTAAAAACCTGATCTTATAACAAGACAGAATGAAAAAATGTTTAAAGGAATATGCAATTATTAGAGTTTGCGATAGCCATAGGTTCTGTTATACACATTCACCAATATGTTTTTCTCTAACTCAGTTACTGTTAACCCCCTGCGCTCGAATACTTTTGAGGCTATTTCTAAAGCTTTTTCTAAATCGAAAGTGATAAAACCAGAAGTTCCACCCCATGAATATGATGCAATAAAATTACGTTGAAATCCAGATCCGAAGATATTGGCATAAACACCAACAACTGTCCCTGTATTAAACATTACATTAATTCCTGTTTTTGAATGGTCACCTAAGATTAAACCACAAAATTGAAGTCCTGTGCTTATAAATGTTTTTGAAGGATAATTCCAAAGTTTAACTTCATCGTAATTGTTTTTCAGGTTAGAATTGTTAGTCCCAGCACCTAAATTACACCATTCGCCTAAAACTGAATTGCCTAAGAAACCATCATGTGCTTTGCTTGAGTATCCGAAAATTACAACATTGCTAAGTTCTCCAGCAACTTTTGAAAAAGGGCCTACTGTGGTTGGACCGTAGATTTTAGCTCCCATTTTAACCAAAGCAGAATCACATAGTGCAAAAGGACCTCTAATTAAAGAACCTTCCATTATTTCTGCATCTTTCCCAATGTAAATGGGACCAGTTGAAGCATTGAGTGTAGCATATTCAATTTTTGCATCTTCTTCGATGAATATATTCTCAGCAGAGATAACATTATTAGTTTTGCTTATTTCCTGGCTTTTTCTGTTATGTGTCAATAATTGAAAATCTTCCTCAAGTGCTTCGCCATTTTTCACAAAAATATCCCAAGTATTTGTTATTTTAATATGAGGTGTGATGGTTTCGATTTCATTTGAGCCATCAAACTCTTCGGTGTCTGCAATGAAAGTGCCCCCACTTAGTTCTTCCTCGCTTACGTGGATAGCAATAATATATTCGCCAAACACCAACGATTGGCGAGGCTTTAAGCTGTTTATTTCTTTAACTAATTGCTTGGTCGGGCAAACTGAGCCATTAATGAGTATATTTTCTTTTTCTTTTATTAAAGGAAACTTTTCTCGTAAATAATCTTCGGTGAGAGAAGATGTCTTCTCTCCAAGATGTTTTTCCCATTTTTCTCTAATAGTTAAGATTCCAATTCTTATGTCGGCAACAGGTCTGACAAAGGTAAATGGAAGTAAATTGTTTCTGGAAGTATCGTCAAATAGTATGTAGTTCATTGGTGTTAATGAATTTTAATTGTTTCTTACAATAATAGTATTAAAAAATCATCTACAGCTAATTCAATAAAATAATTATTACCTGAGTTATTAACACTTTTTATAAGGGTATAATTTAAAAAAAGCCCTTGTTAGGGCTTTTAAAATATTTTTTATTTACTGATTAGTTGTTAGTAGAAGACTTAAGATCAAGGTGTTTCTGTAACCTATTCTTAAATTTATCAACACGTCCTGCAGTATCTACAAGTTTAACTTTACCAGTAAAGAATGGATGTGAAGTGTTTGAAATTTCAAGTTTTATTAGTGGATATTCTTTTCCGTCTTCCCAAACAACGTTATCTTTTGTTTGAACCGTTGATTTTGTGATAAAGGAAAACTCGTTTGACATATCTTTAAAAACCACTAAACGATATTCTTTTGGATGGATGTCTTTTTTCATTGTGCTATAAATTTTTGAATTGCAAAAGTATTCATTTTTATGATATAAGCAAAATTAAATATCATTTTTGTTCAGAATAAATTCTATAGTATCGATTCCGTCTGAATAATCCCATAATTTTGGAGACTGACTTTCTCCAATTTGAACATTCGTTCTTGATGGAGAATTACTCACTATGCATTGTAAATTATCATGATTTTTTGCAATATATGAATTAATTTCCTGGTCAGATGCGTAATATTCGTAATTGGTCACACCTAAAGCGCTATGCAATTCAGAACTGTTTCTTAATATCGAAAATCCTGTATCTATAAATTCTGTTTGATTTAGGTGCAATATGTTTTTTTGAAATAAATAGTTTGAATAATATTTCTTATGCTCAGGCATAAATTCATACTTGTTAATAGAAGTAAGAAGTTTTGAAAAGTCATAAGCTTGAGGAATAAATATTTTAGAAATGTTACGGCAACCCAACCCAAAATACAAAAACATATCGTCTGATATTAGGTTGAGTTCCTCTTGAGTTTCTTTTCCGGTAATAATACCAATACTTGATCTATTCTTTCTAATAATCTTACGTTTTTCTTCGAATTTATAATCGAACAACTGGGCTGCCAAATTGCTTCCTGTTGCAATAAGTGCATCACTTTCATTTATCTTATTATCAGAAAATTCAAAAACATGATGAAAACGGGGGTCTATATTAACCAAAAGTTCTGCTAGGGTAGGGAGTAGAATGATGTCTTTTGATGAAAGTTTAACAAGGGCATTATTCCCTGTGATAATTACTGATAAGAAATCATGAAAAGCTACTAAAGGAATATTCCCGGCTGAGATAATAGCTATATTAAATGGGTAAGTTTTTGCATTAAATGCTAGGTCGTATTTCGATAACCATTGCTTAATATTATCATGTGTAAGTTGACTGGCAATTGCAGATAAAGCATGTTTTATGAAAAAAGGAGTGAACCATTCGTTTTCGTGATAGGCTGTTTGAACTGCATTTTCGATTTTAAGGTCGATACTGTTTATAGGCTTTTCAGCCAATAAATAAGCATTTATAAGTTTGCCTAATTCGATAAAAGCTATAATTCTTTCTTGTATAGAGAAGTTCATTTAGAAAAGTATTACATTTGCAGTAGTTCACAAAGTTAGTTTAAAGAATAATATTACAAACATATTCGCGTTATATTTATATAAAATATATTCATCCTGAAAAAGCTTCTTCTATATATTGCATTGCTCATTTGTCAAACACTTTATTCGCAACAGAATAATGAGTTTCGCATTTATGAAGATTCTCTAAAGGTAATCTTACATAAATTATATAGTTCTAAAGCAGATTTTGAACGTTATAACTACAATAACCGTTTTAATGAGATGTTGACGAAGGTATTGAAATTTGATAAGTCGTTTGACTATCCTTTTGATTCCCTCAATTCAATAGGACGTTTAATCCCAGAAGATAAAAGCTTTAGGATATTCAATTGGGATATTCCGCTCGAAAATGGGACCTATCTATATGAAGGCTACATCCAGAAATATAATTCTTCGAAAAAGAAATGGGAGATTATTCATTTAACTGATAAATCTGCTGAAATTAAGGATCCTGAGACAACTGCTTTAACGGCTGACAATTGGTTTGGTGCTTTGTATTATAAAATCATTGAAGTGAATACGGAAAGTCGAACTTATTACACCCTGCTTGGTTGGGATGGCAACAATCGCACAAGTAAGAAAAAGATTATTGAGGTGCTGTATTTTAAGACCAATGGTGCGCCTGTTTTTGGTTACAATCTTTTCAGGAAATACGGAACCAAGAACACCCGTGTAATTTTTGAGTTTTCGGCCAATGTGTCGATGTCGGTGAAATATGAGTGGCAGCAGATGGATAAACTAATTAGTAAACCTCGCGAAAAAAGGGTTTATAAGAAGATTAAAATGCAATTCATAGTCTTCGACCGTTTGGTTCCAATGGACCCTTCGTTGGTAGGAATGTATCATTATTATATTCCTGAAACCAATATTTTCGATGGCTTTACGCTCGAAAACGATAGATGGGTGTTTATGAAGGATGTGGATGCTCGAAATCCTCTTAAGAAGAAAACCGAGCCCTTGAAGAAAGTGGATCATAAGGCGCTTTATAATCCTGAGTAGGGTTGGGAAGGGCCTATTATATTTAGAATATCGAGAGTGCTTAGAGTTTCAGGAGTTTTTAAGTGTATGAATTATTGTGTTTAGTGATTATTCAAAAAATGTATATTCATAGGTCAACACATAACTCTGATTGCTGCCTTCACCTTGTTTATCGATAAAAGCAGTATATTCAATTAACATATTATTTTCGTTATATTTTTGTTCGAAACGGGCTGTTAAGATTTCGTTCGAGCTATAATCTTCTTCTTTTATAATGTTTCCTCTCTCGTCGTAATCCAAATAAATCACTGTTTTGTTAAGTCCTTCTTCTTCTATAATTTGAGTAACTTCATTTTTTTCGTTTACAAAATATGTGGTGCGCGAGAGCAAACGATTTTTGTTGTCATATAATTTCGTTAGGCTTTTATTACCCTTTTCGTCGTATTCGTTAACTACGCGGCTTTCTTTTTCAGACAATTTATCGTGAAGATAGGTTTCGAGTAAATGAGTTCCATCCGAATTGTAGGTGTATTTCTTTTCGAATACGATTTCATCATCGGCATCTTTGATGTATTCTCGTAGCAAATTTTGTTCCTTCCATTCGAAATATTCTGTTTGTTCAACTTCCTCGTCGCTGTCGGTATGTGTTTTTTGAGCAATGTTTTGGCCATTATAAACATGTTCGATAGTGTCGAAAGTGCCATCCAGATAATGTCTGAATTCCTTTTCTATCATGCCATTTGCTCCGATTTTGTAGGTAATCTTTTCGGCAAGTTCTTCTTCTTCAATATGGCGTTGTACGGCCAAATGTCCTTTTTCATCATACAAAAACTCGTTCAGCGATTCTTCTTCCCCTTCTTTACCATAATAAATTTCTTTTACAATGTTTCCATTTATGTTTAATTCAATATAATTGTGTTTATGGGATTTCTTAGCAGAAGCATCTGGGTTGAAATCTCCTGAAATGAAATCACATTTATATACAGTGGTTGATTTTAGCTTGTTGTCCATGTTCATTATTTTTGGCAAAAGTACGAATAAAGATTAAAAAAGTGACACTGATGATGTAGATTAAAATGAAGATTAACTATGATATCTTTATCTCAATTTATTCGCCTCGAACAGGAATGTTTCTGCTATGAATCATTGATCCAATACATTTGAATTTTTTCAATTACTTTTGTTCTTTATCTTTACCTGTACGAAAATTTCCTGACCAGCATCACTTGACATTCGGAAGAGCCCTGAGTTTTTTATTTTATCATCCATCCTAATTCGGAAGTGCCTTGAATTTTTTATTTCGGTGTCCTTACTAATCCGGAAGTGCCCTGAATTTTTGGGTCACAAGTATCTTTTGGGACTAAGCAAAAATTCTGAGTAATCTGAAAATCATTTAATTATTTTCACCTTCTATAAAGAGGACTTATTTATAGGACGCTAGACCACCCTTGCAAATTTTAATATGATGCTACATAAGAATCATATTTTAGTAAGTAAAACAGAAATCACTAATATTGCATCGGGTTCAAGGATTATTGTGAGAAGAAGATTTGTTATCGGAAAAAATGAACCTGAAGGTTGGGTACAATCTGCACCACTTACCGTGTTATAATATTTGCTTTATTACGATAATATTCCGTACTAATTAATGCGGTAATATTTTATTCGAATTCATTTCCGTTTTTTTGTCAGAACGTTTTTTGTTCGTTCTAATAATCAT
>CAIXTV010000100.1 GCA_903922465.1 uncultured bacterium | reverse complement strand
GGTTTATCGTTCATACAATTCGTTGCGATCAAATTTGAACCCGGTTAAATCAATATTATATTGATCAAAGAAACTGCCGGCTTTCTTCGCATTGGTATGTTTAGGTGTATGCTTCTTTGTTTTTCCTGAGGTGTAACGCTGCACCAGGAACTGATAGAAATCAATCAATTCGTTCTGGGCTTTTTGTGGTAATATATGGATGTCGATCATAGAGGAGCAGTTTTTATTGTTCGAAGAAATGAATGAGATAATGTGTTAATTTGAAAATGAGTTAATTTGATAATGTGGTAATTTGAAAATGGGTTAATGTGATAATTAGGCTATTAGTTTTTTAGACTTTTAGACTATTAGGTAATCAAGGAATTTGAAAATGGGTTAATTTGAAAATTTGAAAATGTGGGGATGTGGAAATGCGATAATGTGCTAATGCGATAATATGTTAATTGGGTAATTTGAAAATGAGGTAATTTGGGAATTTGAGGATGTGGAGATATGAGGATGTGGAAATGTGCTAATTTGTTAATGCGATAATGTGGTAATTTGTTAATGTGGTAATTTGTTAATTTGAAAATGTGGAAATTTGAAAATGAAGGAAAATGAAGGAATTTGAAGATTTGAGGATTTGAAAATGTAGGAATAGTGATTTTTGATTTTATGAATTATGACTTTTATTAAAATAAACTTCCTGTAATTGCTGTTAGAATGCTCGTTTAAAGTGGTCAAGGATTAGTTAATTTGTCGCGAACAAACCTTCTAATCTGGTTGGCCTCTGTTAATGCATTTTGCATGTGGTAGTATTCAATTTCGAGAATATTCGGATACCTTACTTCGGATGAGTAAATGGTCAGATCGCTGCAATGCAACAGAATTTTTTCAAAACTGGAATCATAATTTATACATGCTTCACAAAGAATGACCAGATCGTGTGTTTTTTGTAATCTTCCATTTTTTGATGCAATATAAGCTTTCAACATTTTTTCGGCACATTGCTGACAATGATAACAAACAATTTCATGTGTTAATAATTTGTTTTTTAATTGTCACATGGAACTCGCCATCAATAATCGTAGGCCGTAAATATGATTACCTTTTATGGCTCGGTTCGAGCTTAGGCTTTACCTGGTGAGAAAGTATTTCGGCCGCTTCAAAGTCGTTTTCAGCATATTCGAGCCAATTTACCCAATCTTTATTATCCATAAATTTTTTGCCCTTCAGTTGCGATTAAATATTCGAATGTAGATAAATTATCTTTCCTGTTGTTGAAATCATTGATATCGCACACCAGGATATCGACAGGCATAAAAATTTTTTTTAATAGCAATCTCCTGGCTTGTTGAGTAATTTCAATTTTCTTTTTACCATTTAGATCAGCAACAACAAATATATCGATATCGCTATCGCTATTCGCATTGTTTGCGGCATACGAACCAAAAAGATAAACCTGACGGGCATCAATACCTGCAACCATTATGGCTGCAATTTGATTTACTATTTTTTTGATGTTCCGCTTCATCGCTTTACTGATTTTGAGAGGATGTGGTAATGTGTTAATGTGGTAATGTGTTAATGCGATAATGTGTTAATTTGAAAATTTGAAAATGGGTTAATCAGAGGATGGGTTAATGTGCTAATGAGATAATGTGCTAATGAGATAATGTGTTAATGTGATAATGTGTTAATGTGCTATTATGATAATGTGATAAAGCTTTATTTGAAAATGTGAAAATGGGTTAATTTGAGGATGTGATAATTTGAAAATTTGAAAATCGGTTAATTTGAGGATGTGAAGATTTGAGGAATTGAAAAAGTGAAAATGTGATGCCTATTTTTAGTACTAATTATTCAAATTGAAAGGGTTGATGACTAAATCATTAGGATCAGCTACTTCAAAATCTTTGGTGTTCCGGGTAATCAGTTTTAAATTGTTTTCAATTGCAGTGGCTAAAATTATAGCATCGGGCAATTTAATTCTATGCTTTTTCCGCAAATCAATTACTGTTTCAATTACTTCATCAGTAATGGACACTTTTATTAGATTTTCGCATAATGTATCAATAATCGTTTCTTCCTTTTTATTACTATACTGATAACCTTTTGCCTCCATTAAAGTGATAACTGAAATATATAAAACATCATTCACTTTGGCGAAATCTTCAAGGTTTAACTCCTTCTTTGATAGATAAATGAGGATGTTAGTGTCCAATAAAAGTTTATTCCCACTCATTACGCAAATCTTGTTGCCAGGTTATAGGATTGGTAATATTTTTAAATAGGTCTGATCCTGCCATTACGGTCAATAGATTTTTTATTTTGTCAACTTGGCCTGTATCCTTATCCTTGCTTTGTAAATCTTCTTTTTCAACCCTATCGATAAAAGGAATTCTCTTTAACATTCGGTAAAGCATGTTAGCATCCCGCCTATTCCTTATTGATATCTTTATTGTTGTCATGGTAAAAGAGGGTATTAAATTCTGGTTATATGTAGGTATAATGGGTTAATTTGAAAATGGGTTAATTTGAGGATGTGAAGATTGTTTTTAGTGAATAGTGAACAGTGAACAGTGAACAGTGAACAGTGAATAACGAATAGTGAACAGTGTAGTTAGTGAATAACGAATAGTGAACAGTGTTGTTAGTGAATAACGAATAGTGAACAGTGAATAGTGGTCTAATGAAGATTGCTTTTTGCTGTATTGATACTGGCAGTTAGCATTTTGATTATTTCTATGTTGTCGGTCAGTAAGTCGAGGGCGGTAGCTTGTGTGATAAAATCAGAGTCGCGGAGGAGGCAGGTCCAGTATTCACTTTCGTTTGCTTCTTTTAAGGCTATGCTCATTTTTGAGATGAAGTCGGGCTTTGATTGACCGAATTCAGCTTCTCGTATAAGGGCACCGGGTGCTGTGCCGGCTTTTAAAAATTGTTTGCTGAGAACGTATTCTTTGTGTTCGGCAATAATTTGCTTGTAAACCTGGATTACTTTGAGCGCGAAGGCGTAGGTTTTCTGTTTCAGTATACTCTCTTTCATATTAAATTACTGTTTTTTCTGAAATTTACTCGTCTAACGTTACTTTTCACTATTCATTATTCACTTTTCACTTTTTGTTATTTTTCGTTCAATTTGTTTAAAATCT
>CAIXTV010000099.1 GCA_903922465.1 uncultured bacterium | reverse complement strand
GGGACATCAATTCATCTTCCTCGGTCGACCTATCCGTGCACGGGACATCAATTCACCTTCCTCGGTCGACCTATCCGTGCACGGGACATCAATTCACCTTCCTCGGTCGACCTATCCGTGCACGGGACATCAATTCATCTTCCTCGGTCGACCTATCCGTGCACGGGACATCAATTCACCTTCCTCGGTCGACCTATCCGTGCACGGGACATCAATTCACCTTCCTCGGTCGACTTATCCGTGCACGGGACATCAATTCACCTACAACGGTCGACTTTTCCTTGCACCTGTCATCTACAAGGGTTTATGTGTTAATTCTCAGCATTCTTATGTTGAATTATCCGCCTAATTTTGAAATTCACATAATAAGACTACCTTTGTTGAAGTTTTTATAGGATATTATCACATGAATCTCTGGCAATTTATTAGTTCGAAAGTATTTTTCAAGCACCTGGCTATAGCAACAGGGCTAACTTTAGTCATTCTTTTCCTTTTGATAAAAGGATTGAGTTTTTATACCGGTCATGGCAATTTCGTGGTGGTTCCCAACATTTTAGGACAATCAGTTAACGATTTAAGTGGAAAAGAACAATATAAAGATTTCCAGTTCGTTGTTATTGATTCAATACATGATCCTAAAAAAACAAAAGGCAGCATAGTGAATCAGGACCCACTTCCAAACGCAAAGGTTAAGAAAAACCGAACGATTTATCTCACGATAGTGTCGCAAGTTCCTGAATTTATTTTAATGCCTAACTTAGTAGACCTTACGCAACGACAGGCAATTAATCAGCTTGAAGTGTTTGGCCTGCAGCTCGAAAACATCGAATATGTCCCTAACGAGTTTAAAAATGTAGTGCTGGCTCAGAAGTATAAAGGCTTGTCAATTAAACCCGACACCCGCCTCGAAAAAGGTTCAAGCATTGTATTGGTTTTAAGCAGTGGCTCAAACGATGCCAAGGTGAATATTCCTTTATTAATTGGGAAAAAACAAAGCGAAGTACATAAAATTCTTTCAGATCTAGGACTTAATATTGGCGAAGAAATATTCAGAGATGGGAACGACACTGCACATGCAAGAGTATCGAAACAAAGCCCTGCCTTCACAAAAGGCTCAGTTTTAAACTCAGGTCAGACAATCGATTTATGGTATTCTTCCGACAAAAAAACAAATTTCAAAGAGTTGTTAGATGAATATTTACAACAATTCGACGAACCTTAAAAACATAATTCAAATGAAAATTACGAAAGCCCTATGGGGGATATTTCTTTTCTTTTTTTGTATGCAACTTCAGGCACAGGAAATCATCACTCCTTTGCAATTTAATGCTTTAGTAAAAGAAAAGTCGAAAACCGTTTCTCCTGTAAAAACGAACATAAGCCTCACTTTACCCTTTGTTGATGACTTTTCGGGACAAAGCATCCTCCCCGATTCCATGCTATGGATAGACCGCTATGCCTTCATCAATTCAACTTATGGGATTAACCCTCCTACAAAAGGATTTGCAACTCTCGATGCGATAAACGATTCGGGAAGTGTTTATGCAGATGCTTCAGCCTTTCAATTCATAGCCGATTATCTTACTTCACAAACCATACGCCTCGACTCTGTTTATAGCCCTACGGTGGCCCCTCTTTTGGTTAAAGATTCACTGTATTTGAGTTTCTATTTCAGTCCTTCAGGTGGTATGGGCCCTGCATGGGAGGCTATTGGCGATGCTCCTGAACAAGACGATTCGTTAGTGCTCGAATTTTATTCAGCAACAACAGCCACATGGAATCATGTATGGGCTAGCAGTGGTCTTTCACAACAAACTCTTTTCGATTCAAGCAACTGCTATTTTAAAAAGGTTATGATTCCCATAAAAGATTCAGCCTTGTATTTCAACAATGGCTTTAAGTTTCGATTTTATAATTATGCAAGTTTGTCAAACAACACCATCCCAAGTTGGGCAGGTAATGTTGACCAATGGAACATCGATTATGTGTATATAAACGCCCACAGAACAATATCCGACACTCTTCTTAATGATATTGCTTTTGTTGAGCCCGCTCCTTCTATGCTAAAAACATACAGTGAAATGCCATGGAATCAGTTTAAAAACAATCAGACACAAGAATTAAAAGACACGCTGTTTATGAAAGAAGTTAATCTCAATAATATCTTGCTACTGATTAACTATAAATATTTCGTAAAAGATGAAACAAATGCCTTGGTTCATACATGGGATGGCGGAAGCGAAAACATTTTACCTTATTTCCCTAACGGCTTTCATTCATATGGAAATCACAGCACTCCATTAGTGGATTTCAGCTTTCCAACAAATGCTTCTGATAGTGCTTCTTTCACTATTACTCATATTATGAGGAAAGATAACAGCAATAATGATGCTCGTCCCCAAAATGATACCAATATTTTCAATCAACATTTCTACAATTATTTTGCTTATGATGATGGAACAGCAGAAAATGGATATGGCTTAAACCCTGCTGGAGCGAAGCTGGCCTATCGTTTTGTCTTAAATCAGCCAGATACATTAAGGGCTGTTCAAATGTATTTCAATCAAACCCTCGGCAATGTGAGTCAGCAACAGTTTTATCTTGTGATTTGGAGTAACAATGGTGGTGTCCCTGGAAATGTATTGTATCAGAAACTGATTACACGACCTGTTTATGAATATGAACTAAATAAATATCATACCTATGCATTGGACAACCCAATCTATGTTAGTGGTACATTTTATGTAGGTTGGCAACAAGTGACTACCGACAATCTAAATCTTGGATTCGATAGAAACACTGCTTCTCAAAACAATATCTTATATAATACAGGTGGTCTGTGGGCCAATTCATTTGTGAGGGGTTCACTCATGATACGTCCTATGCTGGGCAAATATTTTTCTATTGAGGGCCTTGCTGATAATTCCATTAAAAGTATAGATGTAAACATCTATCCAAACCCTCTCACCACCGGGGTGTTACATCTACAACTTCCTGAACAAACAAATCTGAACAATATTAAACTTCAACTATATAATTCGCAGCAGTGCCTTATTATGGATCAAGCTTTTTCGAGCACTGTTTCACTTGAACATCTCCCTTCGGGTGTATATTTTATTAACATCACCGATGATAAATCAAAACGTGGGAGCATGAAAAAATTAGTTATAATACGATAAATGATCAACGAAAACGAAAATGATATTGCTTCTCTGGACAATCCGGAAGAAGAGAATGAATTGTATGAGCACCACCGAATAATCGTTGATAAAGGACAAGGTCCCTTGCGTATCGATAAGTTCCTCATCAATCGAATTGAAGGAATCTCGAGAAACAGAATACAACAAGCAGCTAAAGCCAACTGTATTCTTGTAAACGACAAAGCAGAAAAACAAAGTTATAAAGTAAAACCTCTTGATGTGGTGAGTCTGGTTTTGCCACATCCCCCACGCGAGATTGAAATCACAGCTGAAGACATTCCTCTTTCAATTGTTTTTGAAGATGAGCATGTTATTATTGTAGATAAACCAGCTGGCCTAGTTGTGCATCCTGGACATGCGAATTATACAGGCACTTTGTTAAACGCCTTGTTGTTTCACTTTCAAAAAACAGGAAACCCTGATATGTTTCCATTATTGGTGCACCGTATTGATAAAAACACCTCAGGACTCTTGGTTGTTGCTAAAACTGAGTTAGCTCAAAGCAAACTGGCAAAAGAGTTTTTCGATCATACCATAAAAAGAAACTACAAAGCATTAGTATGGGGCGATTTTGATGAAACAGAAGGCACCATTGAAGGAAATATTGGCAGAAGTTTGAAAGATCGCAGAGTGATGTTTGTTTTTGAAGATGGAAGTTATGGAAAACATGCTGTTACCCACTATAAAGTAATGGAACGATTTGGTTATGTAACCCTAATCGAATGTCAGCTCGAAACAGGCAGAACACATCAAATTCGTGCTCACATGAAGTATGCAGGACATCCAATTTTCAACGATGAAACCTATGGAGGTGATGTTATTTTAAAAGGGACTACCTTTACTAAGTACAAGCAATTTGTACAGAATTGTTTTCAGATTATTCCACGTCAGGCCTTGCATGCCTATTCCCTTGGGTTTACTCATCCTGAAAGCGGCAAGAAAATCTATTTCGAAAGTCCTGTCCCAACTGATTTACATCAGGTACTGGAAAAATGGAGACTCTATTCAAGAAACAAACCTGAAGCAGAACTTCTTTAAGCTTCCAAGACATTAAAAATTAATTGCCTTATTGCAAGCGACATAATTTCATTAAGCCCTAAATTGAAACGAAGCAATCGAAAGATTTTAATCTTAAGATTGCTTCGTTTTTTTAATGACATCTCAATAAAGTAAGAGATGGCTTGTTTTAATATCTTATAATTTTCTGTGTTTCTGAGAAATTATTGGCTTCAATACTTATCATATAAATTCCAGCTTTGGTGGTATTCATGAAATCGGATAATGAAATCTGTTGCATACCAGCACTCGTAAAGTTTATCTCATTGCTATATACTTTCTTTCCCGAAATATCAGTGATATTGATTTTTACTTTCCCTGAAGTTTGCAGATTAACAGTGAGTTTTGAATCGGCATTTACTGGATTGGGTGCAATATAAAAATGCTGGCCTTGATTCTCTTTAACACTTACGTTGGAATAACTTTTCATACTTTGAGCTTTCAGGAATATGCCCGAATCGAAAGAACCATCAGCCACATCGGCAATTGCCATCTTTAAATGATAAGTTGTTGAAGGAATTACGTTAGCCTGGGCCAACAAAACAGTTGTAAATCCATCGAAAACCAATGTCCCACCATTCTGATTATTCACATAATAAGACGCATTGGTAGTATCGTTCACATTATTGACACAAACCACAGAACTTGTCCCCGGAATGATTGCTAAGTTTTTATCTACATAATATCCCCCGGCTGGATCAAGTCCATTAATAAAAAATCCAAACACATCGTTGAAGTTAGACCCAACAAACTCGGGATATTCTTCTGATGCAAACACATACTGAAACTCAAGAATATTCCCTGAAGGCACCAAGTCGAATTCGAGTACTGAAGCATCGAAAGTAGGTGAAGAAGGAATAAGCGAATGAAGAAGTGCATCTCCTGCCGTATTATTAAAGGTATTAGCAAATAGCATTGCTGAATCCCCTATGGCAGGCGTCCCATTGATGACTCCAGTTGTTAGGAAGATGCCATTAGTAAGACCAAGGTTGGTTAAATTTCCATCCGAAAAAACGCCCACAGCACTTGAATCACCCGTGTAACTCATATTGTTTGCTGTTACTCCACTTAAAATAAAATCGTTCACCATTTGAGTAAGACTGGCCGGTGGACTCATTACCAACTGAGGGATTACAGGAGTAGAAGTTGAGTAGCTTTTCATACTTTGTGCTTTTAAAAATATGCCTGTATCATATACATTATCACTTGCATCAGCTATTGCCATTTTCAAATGATAGGTAGCCAAAGGAATTACTGAAACCTGAGCCACTAGGACAGTTGTAAACCCATCAAATGCGATAGTTGTATCATTAGTGTTATCGACATAATAAGCACAGTTCATACATGGACCTGCATTAGTAGTCCCATTATTAATATTATTTACTGAAACAACTGTTGATGTTGTGTTTGGAACAATAGCAATATTCTTATTTATAAAGCTCCCACCTGCTGAATCGGGACCTGAAATAAAAAACCCGAATAAATCATTAAAACCAGAGCCAACCCATTCAGGATATTCTTCCGAAGCAAATACATATTGAAACTCTAGTACATTTCCAACAGGGATCAAATCAAATTCAAGCACTGCCGCATCATAAGTTGGTTGGGTGATAAGGGTATTTAACAGTGAATCTCCTGGATTGTTATTGGAGAAATTTAGAAAATAAGATGATGGATTGCTAATTCCTGAAGCAGTGCCTGTGGTAAGAATAATCCCATCATTAAGACCAATGCTGGTAGTATTTCCATTGTTAAAGCTTCCCAGGGCGTTAGTATTTCCGGTATAAGTAATATTAGCAGCAGTTACGCCACTTAAAATAAAACCGTTTACCATCTGTGCGAGACTTGTAGGTTGGGTAACCATAAGTTGAGCCTGAGCCCTAAAAAGACTGAAACTCAAAACAATTAAAAAGAAGATTGTTTTTTTCATATTGCTGAAATTTAAGTTATTGAAATAATGAGTAAAGGTACATATTAATTTCTAATACAATAAAATAATAATTGATTTTTATTTTTCTTCATTGTTGAAAGCTGCAAGAAAACCTGACAGGTTTCAAAAACCTCTTATGTTTAAATTAATTTATCCCTCATTCCTGCAATTTTCTTCCATTCTACTTTAGTATACTTGGCTTTAAATTCTGAATCTATTTGCTTGGTGACTTCTCCTATAATTTCGAAATTTCTAATTACGGCATCCTGAACAAGGGAGTTCTTAAGAAATTCTTCTTCATTAAATCCTTTAGTATATTCACTGATTTTGCCTATACAGTCTTGAATATGATTAAGATATATAAGAGCATCTTTTTTTCATTACATAATTCTAATTAAGTCTTGTTGAATGTATGGTTTTAGTTGTTCATTTATCGATCTGAGTGTAACCAAATCTACTTTTATGCCAAGTTGTTCGCTAAGTTCTTGTTCTAAACCTATCAAATCAAGTAAATTAATCTGATGGTGGAAATCAACTAAAATATCAATATCACTTAAGGATGTTTGCTCGTTTCTCGCATATGAACCGAATATTCCAACTAAGGATGGTTCGTACTTCCTTAAGGTTTCTTTAATTAATATTTCTTGTTGTGCACTTAACATAGGACAACGATAATAATTTAAACACAAATGAAGATAATTCTTCAGCATTTACATTTTGACGAAGGGAAACCTTTGCCAAGCTAAGAGCAATCTACGGTTAGCAGGGAAAAGGATTAAAATTAATGTTTATAATTATGGAAAAACTTTATAAATGTCTTTTCTATGAGCAATTCGTGCAAGTTCTACTATGTTGTTTTCGATAAATAACCCAATTCTGTAATCTCCCATTTTTATTCGGTAAGCATGCTTGAATCCTTTTAGCTTTTTTAAACCTTTTATTTCTCTTATAACTGAAGCTTTTTCTATGTTTATGATAGTATTTAAAATATCATTTTTAAGCTTGCTGAGCGTTAGTTTATCTAAGTCTTTATCGAATTGACTTAAAAAATCGATTTTCATTTGCTATTTAGTTTAGCAAAGATTTTCTCCCGCGACACTTTTTGTGTTCTATCTGCTTCCTTCATCATTTTAATAAGACCCAAATCCTCTTGTTCTTCAGTGCTAATAACTTTAGTTTCAATTCGCATTTTTTTTAGCAAATCAAAAATCAACTGCAGTTCTGTTTTATTTTTCGTTCTGATTAATAGTGTCTCCATTTGGTCTGAATATTATTTTACAAAAATACAAATTATTTATTTCCCCTTAATTGAATCGCTTAATTTTATGTTTACCACTTAGAGTAGGCTTAGAAATCTTCGCCTAACAAAAAACAATCAAATGCGAAGGAGTAAAAACCTAGCAGGTTTCAAAAACCTGTTAGGTTTAAATCAAATAACCTTAAAGCATTGCTTAATTTGGCATTTGCCACCAAGCGTATACAAACTTCCTAATCTGTTAAAGTTTCTTCCCCCTTCTTCCCTTTATCTCCACTTATAAGCTTCTCTGTTGTCTTAATCATTTGATCAGAATATTTATAAATATCGTCTAGGGTGGTTATTTCAAGTTTTGTTTCTTTCTTATTTTCATCAAATACACCTATATATTTTTTATCTTTATTGAAATATAATTTGCAAACAGTTTGACGAATAGTGTCATCTAATAAAACACTAAAGAAGTTTTGAAAGTCTCTGAAAAATATTCTTTTACTATCAAATTTAGCACGCAATATCGACTTTACAATAAAAAAGCCTTCCATCTCTTCATCTGTAGTATCTACTTTATTATCTTCTTCTTTAGATTGCTCTATGTCCAATTTAACTTGTTCTGAATCTTTTTCAGTCTCTTTTACTAATGCAGATTTTAATCTATCACTAATGATATCACTAATAAATTGATTCAAAGATTTTTTCACAATGTTTGTGAATTGTATCATTACCTTTTCTGTAGCCTGCCCTGCATATACTTGTCGTAAGAAAAACTTAACGAAATTCGATGTAGGTTCATTAAGTTCATTAGATAATATATTCTTTATTTCATTTGCGTATTTTAATTCTGATGCAGAGTTGACAATACTATTTAAATCAAAATAAGATTTATGAAATTTCTTTAATTCATAAACCACTTGTTCCTTCATGTTTGTAATATCAAATTCTAAAAATGGCTTTTCATCCATTTTATTCACTTCAATTAAATCAGTATAAAATCTGAATTGAATACCATTTGTTAATAGACCGAATTTTGATTTTGTTGTATGGAAATAGCGAAACAATTGCGAATTATGTACATCAAGATTTTCGCCCCACCATTTACATTCAATTAAAATAATAGGATGCCCATCTTTCATAATAGCATAATCTACTTTTTCCCCTTTTTTGATTCCAATGTCAGCAGTAAACTCTGGAATTACTTCAAGTGGATTAAATACATCATATCCAAGAGCCTGGATAAATGGCATAATAAAAGCATTTTTTGTTGCTTCTTCTGTTTGGATTTGATCCTTTAGGTTACTGGTTCTTTCACCAAGTTGTTTAATTAAATCTTTAAAGTCCATAATATTAAGTTTAAGTTTATATGCGTTTATTTAATTCATCAATTTTTTCAGTTAAGGTTTCGATTTTTTTACTGAGTTCTAATACTTCTTCTTGCAAATTATCATTATTATCACTTACCATAGCGTCAACAAAAATTGAGTTCACCAAAGATAGTCCTAAAATGCCTCCGCACAGCAATAATACAATAAAATATAATTTCGAGAAAAATGAAATCAAATTATTTGATCGCGAAGCTATTAAATCTGGTATTTCGTACCAGCCTTCGATAGAGAAAAGTCTAAATATCGAATAAAAGGAATTTAGAGGATTATTGAAATATTCTGGTGCGATGTTTTTATATAGGGAACATGTCACTAAGGAGACGATGAAAACGGCAACAAAAAAACCTGTTATTATAAGATATGAAGCTTTTAAAGCTCTTTTTATAGATGTAATTAATTTAATTACATTAGGGAAAAATCGAAAAAGCCTGAAGAATTTAAAAACCCTAAATACTCTTAGTGCCAAGAAAATATTTAATTGCAGAATGCTATCAGTGTAAAAAATTGCTGCTAACGAAGGAATTGAAATTATTATCAGAATAAAATCGAACTTATTCCAGTCATTAGAAATATATTTTGAAAATCCAAATTCATATATTTTAATAGCCAACTCCATCATAAATAAAATGGTGAATATGGGTTCAAAATAATCAAGCACAGTGCCTTTTAATTCAAATTCTTGAATAAAAATAAGCAATGCGTTTGCTATTATTAGAACTAAAATAAAGTAGTCATTTAAAAAATATTTTTTCATGTTCAATGATAAATTTGCCCTCAAAGGTAAAACAATTATCATTCAATAAAAAAAAAGATAAAAAATAATTCAATAAATGTTTGGTCAATTCAAATACTAATATTATTTTTACAGCCAAATTAATATACTTAATATTACAACAAAAGCAGAAATATAAACCACTAATAACCAACAAAATGATATTTATTGTTAGATTTTTTAAAGGTAAAGACGAAGATATGCTTACTGGATGTGCTATAATCATCGAACAAGCAATAGTTCACAAAGCATTTCTAATCTCAAAGCGCTCCGCTTGGGACGACCCATTTTTTGGAGGCATAAAAACCACTATCGACGATGCTTTTCAAAATATTTTGGGCATCGATAATGCAAAAGAAAGACGTCAGGCCACACAAACCCTTCGCGTAATTCAAAGAAATGCATTAAAAGATCTTGCCGAACTTAAAGTTCAAATAAAAGTGGATTTCGAATCCAACAAAGTTCGTCTAAAAGAAATACTCACTCAGTTAGGTTATTCTTCTTACCACCTAAAATCTCAACAAAAAGATCAGGAAGCTTTGGTTTCTCTTCTCTATACTTTTAAGCAAAATATGACTCCTGCTCTAATAGCAGAAATCACTGCAGCAGGTACCGATGATCCCATCATTACCTCCATTTCCGCTTATGCTGAAGTGCTCAAAAATGCTAACATAACTCAGGAAACCTTCAAAGGAGGTGCTAAAGAAATAACCCAGGATGGTGTTATAGCCCTCAATGCCATTTACAAACAAGTTATTGGCATTGCCAAAATAGCGTATAAATTTTATTACGATGACAAAGCCGTACGCAGCGAGTTTTCATACTCAACAACAATTAAAAAATTAAATTATCAACCAAAAACGGCTCCACCACTCCCTCTCCCCTCTTAAAACGTTAAATTCAACTCTAAAAAAGCTTCTTATCTTATATAATAAGCTTCTTATATAAAACTCAATTTTCCTTTAATCTTCGAATAAGGGATGTTTATTAGAGATATATGTTGCAAACCTAATCCGTTGGGTTTGTGGATACATCTAAAATCAGCCATACTTATCCAGGGCGAGCCTACTCATAAGTTTAAATTATAAAGGAATAATCCTTATTCTTAAATCATTTCGTAGTAACTTCCATACCAATACTATGTGAAATACATTTCCACTGATAATTCTGATTCTCAATTAAAGAATCTGTGAATCTGTGGCACTTAAATGTTTTGTTTTACTTTTCTGGGAGAGTTTTTCCAATATCTTCCTAATTCAAATATAGAGTAGAAATGATATAACAATCCTAAGCTATTTTCCAGCATTACGAAGCGAATTCTAAGAGTACGAAAGAAGATTCTAGCCGTCCGAAAGAAAATTCTAGCCATCCGAAGCGAATTCTAAGAGTCCGAAAGAAAATTCTAGCCGTCCGAAGCGAATTCTAAGAGTCCGAAAGAAGATTCTAGCCGTCCGAAGGAAATTTCTAGCCGTCCGAAGGAAGTTTCTAGCCGTCCGAAATTAAAAATAGCTTCCTCCTTAATAAAATCAAGCCTTTCGAAATTAAACCTTCAAGCTTATTTAAGAAATTACTGAAATAAGAAGAAAAGTTACGCTTCTCCTTTTAGCTTATAGTTACAAATTAAGAGCTTGTTTTACAATGCGATATAGTAATTGTAATAAGATTCACCTTAAGGAATATTCTCTTTAGTTTTATACTTATGTTTTTCAATAAGCACAATAAATTGGATGCCTACCTATGAATTGCCTTTGGAGCGTAAGCCTCAGATTAAATGCTTCCAGTCAAAACATTCATTTCGACCTACAATTTTTTCAGCATACTATTGCCCTCTTTAAGGGTTTAATAATGAAATGTAGCGATGAGCCCTCTCCTACTCTTGGCAATTTCCCTGGCAAGAAAAGCAATCGGTAATAAGGCGTTCGCTAATTCCCATATTTGAATATCCCCCATCGTGGAAGAGATTTTGCATGGTAACCTTGCGAGTTAAATCAGAAAAGAGAGTGACGCAATAATCGGCACATTCCTTAGAACTTGCATTTCCCAATGGCGACATGCATTGTGCATATGAATAAAAAGCATTAAAACCGGTAACTCCTGTGCCTGCAGTAGTAAGTGTTGGCGATTGTGAAACACTATTCACTCTCACGTTGTTATACCTGCCATAATGATAGCCGAAACTTCTAACGATAGACTCTAGCATGGCTTTGGCTTGCGCCATATCGCTGTAGGAAGCGTAGGTACGCTGTGAGGCAATGTAACTTAAAGTAACCACTGAGCCCCATTCGTTCAGGGCATCAAATTTTTTGGCCGTCGCCAATACTTTATGCAGCGACATAGCCGAAATGTCGATGGTCTTCATGAAATAATCATAATCTAATTCCATATAATCTAAGCCCTTTCTCACATTGGGCGACATTCCCACCGAATGGAGAATAAAATCGAGCTTCCCCCCTAATACCTCCATTGAACTACCGAAAAGCGCTGTTAAATCCTCTATGCTTGTAACATCAGCACCTATTACCTGTGCATTACCACAAATTTCTGCTAACTTATATATATCCCCTTTGCGCAATGCAACTGGACTATTTGTTAAAACAAACTTTGCACCTTCTTCGTGAGCCTTCAGAGCCACTTGCCAAGCAATAGAGTTTTCGTCTAAGGCACCAAATATGATTCCTTTTTTGTTATTCAGTAAATTATATGCCATGATTTTTTGATTAATTATTGATGTAATGCAAGAAAAATTTCAAGTATTAAATTCCATCTACTTCCTTTTTAATTTGAGAAATGGAAAATTGAACTTCGGTCTTTAAATATTAATTAGTTGTTTAGCAGCTTCAATAGAGGTATCGGTAATTTTATCGCTACTCAACATTCGGGCAACTTCCTGAATGTGCTCCTCCTTGCTGAGCAGTTTAATAGTAGAATTAACAACTTCTCCCCTGTTTTGTTTAAACACAAGATAATGTTGTTTGCCAATGGCAGCAATTTGAGGCAAATGTGTAATAGCAATCACTTGCATATTTCCACTCAATTTCTTCATAATGTTAGCCACTTTTGATGCAACTTGTCCCGATACTCCATTGTCAATTTCATCAAAAATAATCGTAGGCAACAAATTGCTTTTCGATATCAGTGATTTAATTGCCAGCAATACCCTCGAAGTTTCACCTCCAGAAGCTACTTTGCTTATTTCCTGAGGTTCAAAACCTTTGTTAGCAGAAAAATAAAAGCGTATGTAATCTTTACCCGTATTGTTAAGGATTTCAGCTTCAGTTAATCTGATTTGTATTAGGGCATCAGGCATTGCCAACTCAGCAAATAAACTTTTCAGTTCTTTTTCAACCAAGGGAATGGCTTTTCCTCTAAGTTTACTTAAAGCATTGGCCAAGATGCTGATTTTTTCGAACTGTTTGTGGGTAGATTTTCTTAATTTCTCAACAGCTTCACTTAAATCAGAAGTCAAAAGGAGTTTATCAGATAAGTCGTTTTGAATATCAATTAGTTTTTCAACTTCTTCAACATGATGTTTTTGCAACAAATGATTCAGCAAGTCAATGCGCATTGAAAGTTTGTCAATTTCTTCAGGATTAGCAACAATATTATCCTGAATCGAATTTAACTCAGAAGAAATATCTTTAATTTCAACATACACCGAATCAATTCTTTCGAAAAGTGAAACATCGCCGGGGAAGTATGATTTATGCTTCTGCAATAGGCTACGAACGAAATTAATTCGCTCGATAATATTTTCATCCGATTCGGAAAGTAAGTGAGTGCATTGCGAAACACTGCTCTTAAAATCGGAAATATTTAATTGTAACTGAAGTAGACTCTCAATTTCATGATACTCTCCTGGTTTAAGGTTAGAGTTCTCAAGTTCGGTGAAAAGAAACTGGTAATAATCGAAGTTGGTTTTTGATTGTCGTTCTTGCTCCAAAAGCTCATCTAATTGAGATGACAGCTTTTTGTAAAACTTAAATTCAAGAGCGTATTCTTTCACCTTATCAGAAATACCTGCAAAACTATCTATTACCGAAAGCTGAAAATCAGATTGATGTAGCGTAAGAATTTCGTTTTGCGAATGAATATTAATTAACTGTTCGCTGATTTCTTTTAGGATGTTTAAATTAACCGGCGTATCGTTTATAAATGCTCTTGATTTCCCTTGAGGGTTAATTTCTCTTCTGAAAATTGAATTTTGGGTGTAATCGAGGTCATTGTCGTTAAAAAATGTTTCGAGCTCATACTGAGAAACATCAAAAGTACCTTCGATAATGCATTTTTTGTTTTTATCGCGCAAGGTCATAACGTCAGCACGTTGCCCTAAAATTAAAGATAAAGCGCCTAAAAGGATGGATTTCCCTGCACCTGTTTCCCCTGAAATAACTGAAAAATCATCAAAAAAGTCTATGTCAAGTTGGTCTATCAATGCATAGTTTTCAATAGATAGATGCTTTAACATGAGAAATTAGTTATTAGCAGTAATTTTGGAGTATTTGCTTAAATTACCCGGATCAATTTCTTTCAGAATGTTATAAGCTCTTGTTTTATCGGTTGCCGATCCTGTAGAAAAAATATTAACCAATTCGTCAGCTTTCGAATACATGATGGTTGTCATGAGGATAAGCCCTGATTTTTCGTTATTGGTTTTCTTTAATAGTTCCAATGCATCCAAAATTACTGAGCGACTAACATCCACATTATCATACATTGCATCAAGTCCAAGCCTATGATATTTATACATTGCCATTCTCATATCGCCGTAAGCACTGTTTAATGCATTCTCAACGAGCCAATATCTGTTCTTTTGGTTTTCATACGACTTCCAACCCTTTTCATTAGCACTTTGAGCCAAATTCACAATGTTCTGAGCTTTATCAAAATATATTGTTCCTCCTTTTGGCGAATAGGTATCGAACTCCATACCTAAAAAGAAATATAAATAATAAGCCACCAATGAAGTCAAACTTGAAGTGTAAGCATTATCGCTAAAATCAAGAGCTTGCGATTCAATATAATTAATTTGAATGTCTTTATCAATATGATTAAACAATGTAGAGTTGTATGAAGCATTGAAAACAGGCCGACGAAGGGCAATATTCAATGTTCCTTTAAACTCGTCGGTAGAGACTCTTTCCGTTATGTTAATTTGAAGCGTGCATTCAATTCGTTCTTCAACTTTAAAAGTGTAATTAGTCCACTTACGGTTGTTTACAAACTCGTAAAGGGCTTTTTGCATTTTATCATACACATCTTTATCTGTCCCTTGAACCTGTGGAGACGAAACACTTATGCTACAATTAAATTCTTGTGCTGAAGCAATTACGCTAAGGAGCACAAAAATTACCGTTGAAAATATTTTTTTATACATATAAAAGTTCATATCTAAATCAATTTATTTACCTTCGATAAAATTACTAAAAATAAAGTTCACAATATCAAAAGCCACTTCATTTTTATTTTTTAAAGGATAATTCCGACAAGTTCCGTCTCTTTTTATAATAGAAATTTTATTAGTAGAAGTTCCAAAACCAGCACCTTTATCATTTAATGAGTTAAGAACGATACAATCGAGGTTTTTAGTATGCAACTTTACAGTTGCATTAGAAATTTCATTGTCAGTTTCTAGGGCAAACCCAACTAATATCTGTTTTGGATTCTTCTTTGTCCCTAATTCCTTCAGAATATCAGTAGTTCTAACAAGTTTGATATTGATTGTATCAGAACTCTTTTTTATTTTCTTTATTGATATTTTCTCTGGAGTAAAGTCAGCAACCGCTGCCGCCATAACACAAATATCTGCTTTTCCGAACGCTTCAATTACTTTGTTATGCATTTCCCTAGCAGTAGTTATGTTTATTAAAGATATTTCAGGGTCAATAGCAATAGGTTTAGCTAGCGGACCACTAATCAAAGTAACTTTCGCGCCTTGCAAAGCAAATTCATTAGCAATAGAAAAACCCATTATTCCTGAAGAATGATTACTTATAAAACGCACAGGATCGAGAGGTTCAATAGTAGGACCGGCAGTAATCAGCACATTCTTTCCAATATATTTTTGTTCTTTCGAGAAGTGTTCTTCAATAATATTAAAAATAGTTTCAGGTTCTTCCATCCTACCCTTTCCTTCATATCCACATGCAAGGATTCCTTCGGTAGCTTCTATAATATGAATGCTTCTACTTTTAAGAATATCTATTGCATCAAGCATTGCTGGGTTACTATACATCTTAGAATTCATTGCAGGGGCAAGAAATACCTTTTTATCAAAAGCTAAAAATGCTGTTGATAAGGCATCATCGGCAATGGCGTGAGCAAACTTACCTATAATGTTTCCTGTTGCAGGAGCAACTATCATAATATCACCCCAATCGGTCAATGCAACATGCTCAGTTGAATAATCATTATCCTGAGCAAATACATCACAATAAATTTTCTCCTGCGATAGTGTCTCTAAGCTAACTTTAGTGACAAATTCAAGCGCGTTCTTAGTAACAATTACTTTTACTTCAGCACCTGCTTTCTTAAGTAAGCGAATTAAGAATAAGGACTTATAAGCAGCTATTCCACCACTAATGCCTAATAATATTTTTTTTCCTGCCAGCATAGAAAAAGGTTTTGGCAGTATGTGATTTAGAATGCGTTATCGTCCCCAGCTGGATTACGAAAATAGACCTGATCATTCATAAATTCGTGAATAGCAAGAAGGGTTGGTTTTGGAAGTTGTTCGAAATAGCGTGCAATTTCAATTTGTTCTCTGTTTTCGAATATTTCTTCTAAATTATCATTAGAAGTTTGAAATTCAGCTATCTTTTGATGTAACTCTTCCTTAATTGTCAAAGAAATTTGGTTTGCTCTCTTTGAAATTATTGAAACACTTTCATAAAGATTGCCAACCTTAGCGGATAAATCACCTAGATTTCTTGTTATTGCAAGGTTACCAGTTTTAATCTTTTTATAGT
The DNA here is from genome assembly GCA_903922465.1 of uncultured bacterium. Lineage (GTDB taxonomy): Bacteria > Bacteroidota > Bacteroidia > Bacteroidales > CAIXTV01 > CAIXTV01. The sequence continues at coordinate 27,584 of CAIXTV010000099.1, read as the reverse complement.
CCATACTTAATTACTTTTTTTAAGTTTATTAATCTCTTTAATCGAATTGTTGTAAACACTTTCTGCTTCTTTTTTAAACTTGGTGACAGGGAAAGTAGCTGTAAAAGTGTTATATGCATCAATAGTCGTGTTGAATCTTTCTAATTTCTTTTCATCAATACTATTTTGAGCATAGTAAAAGTTTGATTTGAGAAGAAACAGCATTGATTCTTCTCTATAAGTTGTTTCGGGATATTCTTTCAATAGATTATTAAAAGAAATGATAGCCGCATTATAGCTTGAAATTCTATAATATAAAGTAGCAAGGTCGAAATATTTCTTAGCTAAACGATTTCTGAGTTCATCTATTAACTCATTGCAGCGTTGCATTTTTTCGCTTTTGGGATAAAGATTGGCAAACAGTTGTAATTCATTAATAGCTTCAATAGTTGCACCTTGGTCAAGTGAATATCCGGGGGCATCATTATATTTGCAATAGGCTGCCATAAAGGCACACTCTTCAGAATATTTACTGCCAGGAAATAATTTGCTGAAATTCTTAAAATGAAAACTGGCCATCATATTATCGCCTGTACCATAATAAGAATAGGCATAATAATAAAATACCATTTCGGCTTTATCGGTTCCCCTGAAAAGGGTAATAAGTTCTTCGAAAAATTGTAGGGCAGATGAATAGTTCTGCTGTTTATAAAGCTTTACTGCCGTTTCGTATTTAAGTTCCTTATCAGTTCCCTTGAGAATCTTTTTATATCGATCGCAAGAAACGCCAATAGTTGCTAATAAAATGAGAAAAATCAAGATTCTTTTTTTCATGCGGCAAAATTACAAAAATTATGCTTGCTTTAACGAAAAATCTTTTCAGATATTTTATGTTACTTTGCAAACCAATATATGAGCAAATTTAAATTAAACAAAAAATTCTTCGGGAGACTGTTCAGGATAATGCTTCGAATTGGTTTAGGCTTCTTAATTGTAAGCTTTTTATCGGTTCTGCTTTTCAGATTTGTTAACCCTCCTATTTCTCCTTTAATGATTATTAGGGCTGTTGAACAGAAGTTTGATGGCAAACCCATGCAAATTGACAAGAAATGGGTTTCACTTGAGAATATCTCGCCCAATTTAATTGTAGCAGTTGTTTCGTCGGAAGATAATAAGTTTTTAGACCATCACGGTTTTGATTTCGAAGCCATCGAAAAAGCTTATGACTCAAATCAAAAGGGGAAAAAGATAAAAGGCGCCAGCACAATTTCACAACAGACAGCTAAAAATGTTTTTTTGTGGCCTTCGCGATCTTACATTAGGAAGGGCTTCGAAGCTTATTTTACTTTTATGATAGAATTGCTCTGGAGCAAAAAGAGAATTCTGGAGGTTTACCTCAATATTATTGAAATGGGTGATGGTATTTATGGTGCTGAACAAGCATCAATGGCCTATTATAAGAAGTCGGCATCAAAATTAAGTGTTAATGAAGCTGCGGCTATTGCTTCCATATTACCAAATCCAAGGCTTTTCGATCCGTTGAAGCCTTCGGCTCGTTTAGCAAATCATCAAAGATGGATTGTTAATCGTATGGCTCAAATAGGTAGAATCAAATTTAAATAAACAGAAGGTGCTTCGTATTAAGGATTTATTCCATGAAATTTTCACAGAAGCCATTCATCTGAGTGCGATGTTGTTTAAAATCATGATTCCCGTTTCTATATTTGTCAAAATCATTCAAGCGACGGGTTTAATTTATTACATTGGACTTGGGCTTTCGCCTATTATGCATTTGACTGGTTTGCCTGGCGAAATGGGAATTGTTTGGGCTACGGGCATGCTTTCGAATTTATATGGAGGAATTATTGCCATGCTTTCAATTCCTGAGACCGCAAGTTTGACGGTTGCTCAAATTACGATTTTAACCACAATGATGTTAATTGCTCATACTTTTTTGATTGAGCTTGTTATTGCTCGCAAATCGGGTATTAAACTTATGGTTATGTTTCTTCTTCGTTTTGGATTTGCTTTTATTGTCGGTTTGATATTGCATTTGATTTATTCCTCTTTCGATTTACTCGAAAACACCACCCACGCATTTGCTAGCAAATTCGTCGTTCCCCCTAGCGAGTCGATTTTGGAATGGTCGGTTGGGCAGTTAAAGAATTATTTTTTCGTTTTCGTGATGATACTTTCATTGGTTGCATTAATTAAATTGCTTAAGAGTTTGGGTTTAGTCGACTTAATGACGAAGTTATTGTCGAAACCCCTTCGATTGCTAGGCATTGGAGAACATGCCATCACCATAACCATTATTGGATTGACGCTGGGCATTTCTTATGGAGGGGCAATGATAATTAAGGAGTCGCAAAAAGCAGAAATTACCAAACGCGAAATCTTTCATGCTATGCTGCTGATGGGGCTTTGTCATAGTGTGTTTGAAGACACCATTTTAGTGATGTCGTTGGGCGGACATTGGAGCGGAGTGCTACTCATAAGAGTTATATTCGCCTTCATAATCACATGGGGATTTGCCTATTTCACGGCAAAAATGTCGGATGTTAAATTCAATAAATATTTGATGGTGAAAGATAAACAAGTCCTATAGGGTGATTTTGGGAATAAAGAAGAAATATTCTTTTACTGACACATTTCTAAAAACTCATTCATAGTCAATAATGCAGGAGGAGGCTCAATCCCGGAATCCAACAAATCTTTATCACCACTTACCAAATAATCGGCTTTGCCAATTTTACATAATGCAAACTAATAATCGTCATCTTTATCTCTGTTTTGTTTTTTTATATCGCCCAAAACCATTGCATTTTATAACTTATCGTGCAGTATTATAGCTTCAATTATATCTTTATTAGAAATGTATTTTTTGAATTTCGGACGATGTAACACAACCGAAATCTCTTCTTTCAACTTGCTACAACTTAATACGGTAATCTCATGTTTTTGTATAATACCGACAAGTGTTGAAAGCTTCTTTTTAATTACAAAGCTTATCCAAATATTTGAATCCAGAACAAAAGTTCTATTTGCCATTGACACCCGATTTTCTCACTGCTTTAACTTCATCCACTATTTCTTCCATCGAAATTGAGTTAGTTTTCACCTTGTTATCGAGCTGTTTTGCTCTGTATAGAAGGGTTTCTTTTTCTATCTCTTTTTCAAGAAGTACTTTGTCCTCTATCGTAAAACCCTTGATAAGTTCTAAGATATCCTGCAACGTCAACTTCAGTTATATTCTCGTTTAAGTGTTCTTACAGACATAATTTTAATATTTCAACAAAGGTGCAAAATATTTCATTATTTTATTTTTTCCGGATTTTATTCTCAATTCATCTTCCCTAAAATTAATGTCCTTCCAATACTAAAAAAAGATTTATTCACACAACAAAAACACGATTTCTATTCTTTATCCATAATAAAACCCGTCATTTTTCCAATTCGCGGGATTATTGATGATATAATCTGAAATTTTTTGATATGATTGTTCATTGCGTATGATGTGTTCGAAAAAATTGCGTTGCCACAATTTTCCCATTTTTTCATTATTCGATTTATATATTTTCAAACATTCATTTGAAACCAATGATTTGTACGCCCCGACAATATCGCCAATCGTTGGGGCGACCGTTGGCGCGGCCGTTGGCGCGGCCGTTGGCGCGGCCGTTGGGGCAACCCTTGCGGTTGCCCTTTTATCAATGGATTGGTCGTTATCATCATGGGCGGGGGTGAACCCCGCCCCTACGGCGGGCGTTAATACAATAATCCCATGTATATGATTTGGCATTATTTGAAATACATCCAATTCGAAATTGGGAAATCGTTCGGGCAATTTCATCCATTCATCGTATGCAATTTTTCCATTTTCATTCAAAAACATTTGTTTGTTTTCAATTTTACCAAAACGGTTTAATCTGCCATCGCAACAGAGGGTAATAAAATACATTCCTTCCTTCGAATAATCATATCCTTGAAGGCGTATGGATCGTCGATGATGTTTTTCCGGATTATATTTCATGTGAATAAATATTAATATCTCTCCTAGTTTATAAAAAAGATTTATTCACACAACAAATAAACCTATTCCATAAAAAACTGAAAGGGTCCTTTTGTTTCCGATTCGCCTTTGGTGGTGGCGGCTACATAGAGCATTAAATAAGGTTTGTGTTTTACGATATTATTGACCAGAAAATATGTTTTGGTGGTCAAGGGCAATCGATGATATACAGGTGTGTCGTTTGGGTCGGAGGGCTCATCGGCTATTTCTATCAAATAAGACACTGCCCCATCAATCACTTTAATATGTGCCTTTCCAACGTTTGGATCGTTGGTTGCCACAACCCTAACATCTTCCTTTTCTTTTAGCTCTCTGTCTTTGCTTAAATCGTAGCCGCTCGACAGTAGCTTCACCTCATCTCCATTTGCAGTGTCGTTAATATAATTACCATTCTTTTTAATATCCTTGTCTATGGATTTCCGAGAGGCAGCAACTTCTTTAACAGCCTGATGGTCGCCTGCATGTGCTTTGTTCATTTGATTCACCAATATCCCTTTTTTGTCTTGAATAACGCTAAGTGCTACTGCTAAATTTGGGAAATTGTCATTGTTATCGAGACTGAAATGTATGAATTCAATTTTATCTACATATTCAGGATTTGATAGTCTTTGGTAATTTATATTTACTGTTTTCATGTTTGTATATTTTAAGTGTTAATTATTATTTTAAATTTTAATGCGTTGATAGTTAATAACAAAATGTCAATTAGGTGATGTGTTTTTGAAACTTGAAAATTCTCTTTGAAGACCAAAATTTCCGAAAAATATGTCTTCAAACGTGAAATGAAGGTCATAAAATAGGAAGTTTATATCTTCAAAGGTGAAATGAAGGTCTTCAGAAAAGAAATTTAACTCTTCTAAAATGGAATGAAAGTCTTCCGAAAAAATATTTATCTCTTTAAGGAGGAAATGAAAGTCTTCAAAAATGGAGTTTCACTCTTCAAAAAAGATGATAATATCTTCAAAGGAGAAATGAAGGTCTTCAATTGATACATGAAGATATTCAATGCTTTAGATCATATATTCGTAGGTTTTTTTTATTTTTTCACCTAATTTTTCAAAGAACGATTTTCGAACCCTTTAATCACAGAATTTCCTACTGTAACTTCATCCGAAATAAAACGTACAAAAATAATGATATATTTCGTATCTTTTGAAAAATAATATGTCATTGTAGTTACATTTTTGAAATCTAAAAAACAAAACAATGGAAGGTATTTATAAACAATCTATGTTTCAATTGCTAAGCATCGAATTCGGAAGGAGAATGAAAGAAATAAGAGAAGGAAAGGGGCTTAAGCAGAAACATATCTCAATTATAACGGGCATTAGCGAGTCTTATTTAAGCCGTATCGAACAGGGCAAAGTAAACATCAAATTGGAAACTATGGCAAGAATTATCAGTTATTTGGAATGCTCGCCTACCCTGTTTTTCACCACAACTGACTTTGATAAAAATATTTCTTGAGGCCGCAGTGAAAGACAAACTCACTAATGACAAAGCAAACATTCCTTTAGACATGCATTGGAAAGTGCTGACTTGTATTTCCCCCATATTCTTAAATATTATTCTTGATAGAACATTTAAAGCAGTGAATGTTAAAGAAATCCATCTCCTATTCAGTGTGACTTTTCATAAGAACAAAGGTTTTGATGCCAAAACGGAAAATTTCATTTAATTTTGCACTATAAATATGAGATATTTCAGCACTATATTATGCTTCCTTTTCTTTTTCAGTTTAAGTGCTTCAGCTCAACAAAGCAGGCAAATTAAATTCGTAAAAGCCCGGACTATTGAGTACGACAAAGCCATTGCAGCCGATGCTCAACGTGCATTAGGCGAGGTTGTTTTTGAACACGAAGGTTCTTTCCTCTACTGCGATAGCGCTTGGTTCTATACCAACAGAAACGCTATTGACGCATTCGGAAACGTGCATATAAAAATGAGCGATACCCTCAATATATATAGTGATAAGCTTACCTATAATGGTGCAGATAAAACCGCCCAATTAATTGATAACGTTAAACTTATTGATAAACAAACTACTCTCACAACCAATAAACTCCTTTACGATAGGAAAACAGAAATTGCCTATTATAATGAAGGAGGTAAAATTATTGATAAGGAAAACACCCTCACCAGTGTCAAAGGTTACTATTTCACCCGCGAGAAAAACTTCTTTTTTAAAGATAAGGTTGCACTAATTAACCCCCAATACGTTATTTATTCAGACACCCTCCTATTTAATACCGAAACCGAGGTAGCCTATTTTTTTGGTCCTACCGACATTGTGTCGAAAGAAAATACTATTTATTGCGAAAATGGTTGGTATAATACCAAAACCGATATTGCCAGCTTCGGCATCAATTCGCATCTGAAAAACAAGAATCAATATCTTGAAGCCGATAGTTTTTATTACGACCGTGTCCGCGACTTCGGTAAAGCTTACCAAAATGTAGTTATTTTTGATAGTACTCAAAATATAACCCTAACGGGAAATTATGCAGAATATAACCGCTACGATAAACTTTCCTTCATCACCGACAGTGCTGCAGCCATTATGGCGAAAAACACCGATTCCCTTTTTCTCCATGCCGATGTCCTTACCGTAGAGTTCGATTCCTTGCAAACAACCCGCAATATGTTTGCTTATAATCATGCAAGGTTTTTCAGTAAAGATTTGCAGGGCAGCTGCGATTCATTGGTATATAATGCTACCGACACCCTAATCACAATGTATAGCGCACCTGTTTTGTGGGCCGATAAAAACCAACTTTCGGCTGATACAATAGTGGTATTGCTGCGCAACAAGCAGCTCGACCAATTGAAATTGTTTTCATCAGCGTTTATAATCTCGAAAAGCGATAGCTTACAATTTAATCAGCTTAAAGGAAAGTTTATGCATGGTTTTCTTAGCAATAACAAGCTTTATAAGATTAATGTACAGGGCAATGCCGAGTCGATATACTATGCCAACGAAGATAATGGAGCCCATTTAGGCATTAATAAAGCTATTGCAATTTCAATGACGATTTGGTTGGCCGAAAATAAAATTCAATCAATTGTTTTCTTCGAGAAGCCTGAAGCAACCTTATACATTCCAACCGAACTTTCGCAGAAGGAACAAAAACTGAAGAATTTTAACTGGCAAATCAGCAAAAGACCTGTCGATAGGTTTGATATTTTCCGAATAATCAATCCTGAATAATATATGTTTAAAATCTCCTCAACACCTTATTTAATCACTCTTGAGCTTGAAACTAAACCAAAAAAAGTTTTCAAATCATGGTTTAGCTCTGCTTTATCAGGCTTTACTACATTTTTAAGCATTCAATAAATCACCTCACCATTTCTGACCCTTTTTTCTACATAACCAATACGAACTAATCCTTTGAAAATTCTACCTGACCTGCCCATCTTTAAAATCATTAATCACACCTCTGTTATAACAGGCACTCCAGCATGGGTTATAGGCGGCTATGTGAGAGATATGATAATGAAGCGACCTACAACCGACATCGATATTGTTGTTTTAGGCGATGGTCCAAGCTTTGCTCAAATGGTGGCTAATGCCATTGGCGGCAACACCGAAGTGAATGTTTTTAAAAATTTCGGAACCGCGATGCTACATCATAAAGGCCTGCAAATTGAATTTGTGGGGGCACGTAAAGAATCATATCAAACCGAATCGCGTAAGCCTACTGTTTTTGCAGGAAGCCTTAAGGATGACCAACTCAGAAGAGACTTCACTATTAACACATTAAGCATTAGCCTGAATTCGGAAGATTATGGCACCGTGATTGATCCCTTTAATGGTTTGGAAGATATTCAACACAAAATTATTCGCACCCCTTTAGACCCCAACATCACATTTTCTGACGATCCTTTGCGCATGCTCAGGGCTGTTCGTTTTGCCAGCCAACTTGAATTTGATATTGATCACATCACTTTTGATGCTATTTCGCAAAACCTCCACCGTCTCAAAATACTTTCGATGGAACGCGTTGTGGAGGAAATTAATAAGATTATCCTTTCTACTACTCCTTCATATGGATTTAAACTGATGGATATTTCCGGTTTGCTAGGCGTGGTTCTTCCTCAACTCATTGCTTTAAAGGGCATCGAAGTGGTTGAAAGAAAAGGTCATAAGGATAATTTCCTACACACTCTGGAAGTGCTCGATAATCTTTCGAAACGTTCTAATAACCTTTGGCTACGTTGGGCTGCTCTGCTGCATGACATTGCTAAACCCCTGACTAAACGTTTTCAACCCGACCAAGGATGGACTTTTCACGGGCATGAGGTGGTGGGTGCAAAAGTTGCCTCTCAGATTTTCAAGAACCTTCGTCTACCTCTAAACGAAAAACTTTCTTATGTGCAAAAACTCATTTCCTTGCATCTTCGCCCTATTGCCCTTTCGGAAGATCAGGTAAGCGACTCGGCCGTTAGAAGACTCATAGTGGATGCTGGTGACGATATTGATGACTTAATGATGCTTTGCGAAGCCGACATTACTTCGAAAAATCCTTTAAAGGTGAGAAAACATTTGGCTAATTTCAATTTAGTTCGCCAGAAAATGATTGAAATTGACGAAAAAGACTCACTCCGCAATTGGCAACCTCCCATTTCGGGCGAAATTATTATGGAAACTTTTAATATTTCACCCTGCAAGCAGGTTGGACTTATAAAAGATGCCATTCGGGAGGCTATCTTAGACGGACTGATTCCCAACACCTTCGATGACGCTTTTTCGCTAATGATAATCGAAGGAGAGAAATTAGGACTGTCGAAGCAAAAAAAGGATTAAAAATTTTCTGTTTGTATTATTAAAACAATTATTTTTGAATCGAAAATACAAAACTACTATGCACGTTTATAAATTTAAAGTCACCATCGAAGAGAGTGATGATTTCCTTAGAGAAATAGAGGTTCTCTCAAATCAAACTTTTGAGGCTTTTCATAAGTCTATACTTAAAAGTGTTAATTTTGACGGGAGCGAACTTGCTTCTTTCTACATTTGCAATGATAAATGGTATCGAAAAGCTGAGATTACCCTGCTTGATATGACCGAAGCAGAACAAAACGAACAAGATGAGGAGGATGACGACATCAGAGTTAAAAAACCTGAACGAATGAAGCGGTTCGAAATGAGCAAAACCACACTTTTAAGTCAGATTGAAGATCCTCATCAGCACTTAATCTACGAATATGATTTTCTTAATGTTAAGACCTTTTTCATTGAGCTGATTAAAATTCAACCAGCTTTTCCAAAATGCACTTATCCTGTGTGTTCGAAAATGGTTGGTGATTATCCGAAAGAAATCTCTAAAATATCGCTTATTCCTGAGGAGTTTGAAGATTTGTATGAGGATAGCTATGCCATAGATGACGATCGTGAACCTGGCTTCGAATTGGACGAATTTGACGACCTGACCATGGACACCGACGAATTCGGCAACAGCCTGCTCAAAACCAATCCCGAATCATAAGCTCCACGATTGACCCAATCTCCATTAGTAATTGTTGTTGTCGGACCTACAGCAGTTGGCAAAACCAATGTTGCCATTCGTATAGCACAGCAATTTCAAACTGAAATCATCTCGGCCGATTCTCGGCAATTCTATAAACAACTTCAAATTGGCACCGCTACACCTTCCGCTTTCGAACTTAGTCAAGCCAAGCATCATTTTATTGCTAATCTGAATATTACTGACGATTACAACATCTCGAAATATGAAGTAGAAGCCTTAGCTTGCGCACAGTCATTGTTTGAAAGGTATCAAAAACTAGTGCTTGTGGGAGGCTCTGGTTTATATATCGATGCTTTTTGTAATGGAATCGATGTTTTGCCCGACCCTGATGCTCAACTTAGGACTGATCTAAAGGAAAAACTTCAACTTCAGGGAATAGAATCACTTAGAATAGATTTAAAAGCCTTAGACCCTGATTACTATGCTCAGGTCGATTTGGCCAATCCCAACCGAATTATGAGGGCTCTAGAAGTGATTTTGCAGACCGGAATTCCCTATTCACAGCTTCGAAAACGGCAAATAAAGCCTCGCCCCTTTCGTGTTTGCAAGATTGGATTGATGCGTGAAAGAGAACAAATGTATGACCTAATTAATCGCAGAGTGGATATAATGATGGAAAACGGATTGCTACATGAGGCCGAGCAACTTTTCCCGAACCGTCATCTAAATGCACTAAATACGGTGGGTTATAAAGAATTGTTTTCGTATTTAGAAGGAAGTATTACCTTACCTCAGGCTATCGAAGACATTAAAACCCACTCTCGCCGCTATGCCAAACGGCAACTCACTTGGTTTCTTAAGGACAAAGAAATTCGTTGGTTTACACCCGAAAATTTGAAAGATATTTTTGATTATATTTGTACGGTCGAATAATGTATGCAACATAGAGGTGAAAATTACCTTCTTGCTAATAATTGCCTTATGCATAGATATTCATAACTCAAATTAATTAATATAAATCATCCGTATCATGACAAAAAATTACAACAATCACGCATCATCAGGAGCCGTTTATGGCTTGGGGCTCATCGGAGCTGCTATTTATTTCATCTCATTAGCCAGCAGTTTTGGCATGGGACTGCTAGGTTTTCTAAAGGCATTGGTTTGGCCAGTCTTCTTGGTATATGCAGCTTTCAAGCATTTCGCATTGTAAAGCAATTCAACAGTATTTAACGCTTAAGGCAGATTATATTGCCATAAACTGAGGGGATATTACAGTAGTTCCTTAAATTGTTCTTTTGACTATTGAAGGCTCTGTGCTTGCTCTCAAAGATTGAAAGTATGCTAACAGTAAGCAAATGCTTACTCAACAGAATTGTAAGCTAGCTACACGGAGCAGTAAGCTAGCTACACGGAGCAGTAAGCTAGTCAAACAAAGCAGCAAGCTAGCCTAACGAAGTAGTAAGCGAGCTACACGAAGTAGTAAGCTAGCCTAACGGAGCTATAAACATGTTTTCATGAGATGTGAACATATTGTCAGATGTAATATAATCCTAAGATGAGATTAAACTCCACGATTCATGATAAATCTGAACGATGTAAGAAAGCATGAAAGCCTCTTTTGCGATTTTCTGCCAGCCTACTCAGGCAAAAAAAGAGCGCTCTATTCGATGAGCGCTCTCCAAATTAATTTAATAACACATCATGAAATTCGCCTGCATGCCAATGAAATAAAAACAACAAGTGCATATATTGAATTGCTAGGGTTCAATGTATTTGGGTAAATGTAGCTCAATCCACATTTGAGGTCAAGGGCAAATCAGTTAACGGTAGCAAAAATTAAATAAACGGTTAAAAAAGGAGGCATTCCATTTCAAAAAAAAGAACTAGCTCTAAGCCAAAGTCGGCAAAGACAACAAATCACTCAGAGTTTGAAAACTTTCTTGAGCGATCTCAAATTTCCAGAAGTAATCACTACCGAATAGATTCCCTTACTCAATTCGTCTAAACCCATAACATGATAAGAGTTCATGCCTGAGCTGCGAAAAATATCAGGACTTTTATATACTTGGCGCCCATTCATGTCATACATTTCAATAGTTACCTTTTCGCTGTCGTTAGAGCGAAAAACTATATTCAAATCGTAAATAAAAGGATTAGGAAAGATGTTAAATTGATTTTCGATGTCTAAGTTCGAAATAGCAATGCCCGACAACATCAAATGAGCCACCACCAAATTTGGAATTCCATAGCCCATCAATGTATCGGGTGAAGTGTAGAGGTCGCTGCTTTGCTCAATCGCTCTGATGATGTCCATGTGACTGCTATTTGGATGTGCCTGCCACAAGCATGCAGCCATGCCAGCCATTATGGGCGACGAAAAAGAAGTGCCATTGCCCGAAGTTACCCCTCCTACCGAATTAGCCACAAAGGCCGCCATGCCCATTGTGCAAACGTTCGGCTTCACTCTGCCATCAACACTTGGCCCCTTAGAGCTAAAAATGGCATATTTTCGGTTTTTATCAACTGCCCCAACAGTCAGAATACTATCGGCATCGGCTGGTGCACTAATATAATGCCAATCGTTGGTTCCCGAATTCCCAGCACTGTTCACCACTAGAATCCCTTTCGATGAAGCCATGTCTGCAGCAATAGTCACAGGAGTGGTATTGCCATCCATTTGCGCATATGAGTGATTCTGAGTCGTATCGTCGAAACGGGTATAACCCAGAGAAGAATTGATAACGTCGGCCCCAATACTATCAGCCAGCTCCGCTCCTGCCGCCCAATTGAATTCTTCGATTAGATTTTCAGCAGCCCCTTCCTCAGTTCGAATTAACCAATAAGAAGCTTTAGGAGCCGTTCCAACTAAGCGCCCCGGAAGATTTGCACCCATCAGGGACAACACCATCATGCCATGTGTCGATTGGTTGAATACACTCCCGCCAGGCTCAACAAAATCTCTGCAGCCTTTAATCTGAGCATTCATCCACAAACTGTCGAAAGCACTCAAGGTATCCACACCCCAAAAACCAGCATCCAACACAGCAATTGTCATCCCCTGCCCCTGAAAACCGATGTCATGCAAATAGTTCCCTCCTGCCATGCTAATCTGACGAAAACCAAGGCCGTAGTCGTACATACTTTCACTTAAACTTTTATTAGTCTCAGCATTAAAACCCTGTAAGTCTGAATTTCTGTCATGAGGAATAAAAGTCGATTTATCAATACCATTCTGAATATTAGCCTTATACTCTTTTTTATATTTAGCCACCGACTTCATGTTTTTCACAAAAGAGAAGCTAAATATTTTCTGAATAACCAAACTATCATCCGTATAGAACGTTGCCGAATTAAACCATTTCGAATTGTTAATCAAACTGACTCCACTCTGAGCAATGCTATCCAGATAAGCAGGATTAACAGGAAGGTCTGTTGAATCTAGCGCAATATTCTGTCGCGTACGTCTGTCAAGGGCTGCCTGCGAAAGAAAATTGCTTGCGTCATTTAAATGATAAGGAGAATTATGTTTATCTTTGAAGTAGACAACGTATTTATGAAAAGCATTTTGCGCAGTAATGTTATTGCTTACTGCAAAAAAAATAAGAATAGAAAAGAATTTAATGAATTTCATTTCAGATAAAAGTTAGCATAAATAAAACGATTTTATCAATCTGTTAAGTATACAAAAGTAATAGAAAATGAAATATAATTGATGGAATAGAAATCCAATCAAAATAAAATTAAAATTTGTAGCGAGGACGAGAATTGAACTCGTGACCTCCGGGTTATGAATCCGACGCTCTAACCAACTGAGCTACCTCGCCATTAAGACTGCGAAATTATAAAAACTATTTGATATAACGAAACACAAATGTGAAATCACATAGAAATAGATACAGAAATGCTGATTATGAAGAATATAAAAATAAGTAATTTTAGCCACAGCAGATAAGTTTCAGTTGCATTTAGTGATTCTGCCTCACCTTTAATTCAATCTTGGTCATCAAAACTTATTCTTTAAAAACTTTGCAGTGTAGGATTTCTTTGCCTTGTGTAAATCTTCAGGAACACCTTCAAAAACGATATATCCTCCTGCATCCCCTCCTTCTGGTCCCAAGTCAATAATCCAATCTGCCGACTTAACAATTTCAGGATTATGCTCAATCACAATAATTGAATGCCCCTTTCTCAATAATGCATTAAAAGCGTTTAACAACTTGTTAATATCATGAAAATGAAGCCCTGTAGTTGGTTCATCGAAAATAAACAACATCGGCTTGTCGGAAGAACCCTTGGTAAGGAAGGACGCAAGTTTAATTCGCTGAGCCTCTCCTCCGCTAAGTGTACTTGAAGATTGTCCCATACGCAAATAACCTAATCCTACATCTTGCAAAGGACGAAGCTTCTCTACTATTTTCAAAGGAAGATTTGATTTTGATTTAACATCAGCAAAAAAGTCAATAGACTCATTTATAGTAAGATTCAACAACTCATTGATATTCTTCCCATCAAAGCTAATATCAAGAATTTCATCCTTAAACCTTTTACCATTGCATGTCTCACATACCAATTGAACATCTGCCATGAATTGCATCTCAATACTCACAAATCCTCCCCCTTCACATTCTTCACATCTCCCACCTGTTGTATTAAATGAAAAGAACCCAGGTTTATAACCTCTCATTTTCGCTAAAGTTTGTTCGGAGTATAAAGTCCGTATGTCATCCCATGCTTTTACATAAGTCGCAGGATTTGATCTCGATGAGCGGCCAATCGGATTTTGATCAATCAGTTCAACGTTCGAAATGCTTGCAATGTCGCCTATTATTTTGCTAAATGAGCCACTTTTTTCATTAAATCCGTCAAAATTCTTTTTAAGTGCACTATACAGTACTTTCTTTATCAAAGAAGTTTTCCCTGAACCGCTAACTCCTGTTATAACAGTTAGAATTTGCAAAGGAAATTTAACATCAATATTTTTAAGGTTATTTTCCCTTGCACCAATAACTTCAATATATTCTTTCCATTTTCGTCTTTGTTCCGGAACTGGAATTACCTCTTTCCCATTAATATAATCAGCTGTTAAACTTATGTTGCTTTTTGCTAGCTCATCGAAAGTTCCTTCAAACATCACCTCTCCACCATTTTTACCAGCGAGTGGACCAATATCTATAATGTAATCAGCGTTTCGAATAATCTCTTCATCATGTTCCACCACAATCACAGTATTCCCAATATTTCTCAACGATTTCAGTACTTCAAGCAAACGTTTAGTATCGCGAGGATGCAATCCAATACTTGGTTCATCCAGAATATACATAGCTCCAACTAAATTGCTCCCTAATGAAGTAGCAAGATTTATTCGCTGTGACTCCCCCCCCGAAAGACTGTTTGACAGACGATTAAGAGCTAAATAACCCAACCCTACATCTGACAAGAACTCTAGCCTATTGTTTATTTCCAATAGCAAACGGAAAGCAATCTTCTGCTGGTAATCACTTAATTTTAATGTTGCGAAAAATAACTTTAATTTATCTACACTCATTAAAACAAGATCAAGTATTGATTTTTCCGAAATGCGAACATAAGAAGCATCAATTCTTAATCGGGTCCCTTTACATTCAGGACAAACAGTTCTTCCTCTGTAGCGTGAAAGCATTACTCTATATTGAATTTTATAAGTCTGTTCTTCTACATATTTAAAAAAGTCGTTTAATCCCTGAAAATATGAATTCCCTGTCCACAATAATTGATAATGTTTTTGAGTTAAATCATAAATGGGGGTATGGATAGGAAAATCAAATTTATAAGCGTTCATAACCAACTCATTTTTCCACTCACTCATTTTTTCGCCCTTCCAACAAACAATAGCTTCTTCATAGACTGAGAGATTCTTATTTGGTATCACCAAATCTTCATCAATACCAATTATATTTCCGAATCCTTCACATTTTTTGCAAGCTCCAAAAGGATTATTAAAACTAAATAAGTTTACCGAAGGTTCTTCGAAGTTCATTCCATCTAATTCAAATCTATTAGAAAAATGATGTATTTTTTTTGAGTCAGGGAAAAGAATATTGCAAAAACCATTACCTTCATAAAATGCAAGCTGAACTGAATCACCTATTCTTGAAAGTGTTTCGTCAGATTTATTCACTTCAATGCGATCAATAAGAATAGATATCTCTTTACTTTTAAAAGAAAATTTATTTGATAAAAGATCCTCAATCTTGCATACTTCATTCTGAATTAATAATCTTGTAAATCCTTGATATTTTAAGGTTTTGAGTTGCTCATTTGGTTTACGATTGCCTTTCAGCATAAGAGGGGCAGAAACAATAATCATGCTTCCAACTGCCTGAGAAGTAATAAAGTTAATAACATCTGTAACGGTATCCCGCTTAACTTCCTTCCCTGAGATAGGTGAATAGGTTATTCCGACCCGAGCAAAAAGCAATTTTAAATATTCATAAATTTCAGTTGAAGTTCCAACAGTCGAACGAGGATTACGAGAAATAACCTTTTGTTGTATTGCAATAGCCGGCGAAATTCCTCTGATATAATCAACTTCTGGCTTATGCATTCTTCCTAAAAACTGTCGGGCATAGGAGCTTAAACTTTCAACATAC
Organism: uncultured bacterium; assembly: GCA_903922465.1. Classification (GTDB taxonomy): domain Bacteria; phylum Bacteroidota; class Bacteroidia; order Bacteroidales; family CAIXTV01; genus CAIXTV01. The sequence goes on along the minus strand of CAIXTV010000099.1, from coordinate 11,430 downwards.
CTTCTTTGGCCTTCAGCAAATAAAGTGTCAAATGCTAATGATGTTTTTCCTGACCCCGAAAGCCCTGTAATTACAATGAAATTATTTTTTGGTAAAACAACACTAATATCTTTAAGGTTGTTTACTCTAGAATTTTTTATAATAATGTATTTTTTCGGATCAATATCGTGTAAATCCCTACTAGACATGCTTTTAAGATTTTTATAGTTTAAATGAAAAAAGATTTTCGTCAAAATTATTAAATAAAACTTGCACTGGATGAAAAATTGTATTATTTTTGTGGTCTCAAATTTAATATTAATCATTGCGGAGGTCATTATAGAGTAAACATCTACTTTTTTTAATTCTTAATTTTCATTTTAATAAAAAGGAGGTGTGCTATGCATTTGCAAAAACTCGAAGACAATGAACTTATTCATTTATATCTTTCTGGAAATTCTGTAGGTTTAGAGATTTTAGTTCGTCGTCACCAAAAAAAGGTCTTTGGCTATCTTATGAATTTAGTCAAAGATTACGATTTAGCTAACGACTTGTTCCAAGAAACATTTATTAAAGTAATCAATACTTTTCAATCAGGGACATACAAAGATCAAGGTAAATTTATTAATTGGGTAGTTCGTATTGCTCATAATATTGCTATTGATTATTTTAGAAAACAAAAGATAAGTCCGAAAATTGAAAACAAAGAAGAGTTCGATTTTTTAAAATATGTAGCTCTCGTTGAACCCAATATTGAAGATTGCATCATTACAGAACAAATTTATGTTGAATTACGGAAATCAATACTATTTCTTTCGAAAGAGCAACAGGAAGTTTTAATTTTGCGTCATTACAATAATATGAGCTTTAAAGAAATTGCAGAACATTTGAATGTCAATATTAATACTGCTCTTGGAAGAATGAGATATGCACTGATTAATCTCAGAAAAATAATTGAAGATAAAAACATTGTTTTAACTCATTAATTATTTTTATTTAATACAATAATATTCATTTTTGATCGTTAGGGCATTATAAAACACATTACAGTGCCTATGAAAAAAAACTATTCTTTTAATATTGTTCGTTTAAATAATAATTCCAAAAACACAACTATTTTGCAAAACGAATTACCTTCTGAATTTGTAATTCAACAAATTATTAGGTATGCAAAAGCAGTAGAATTTCGCAAATCATTAAGCATTCCGATTGTAAGTTGGGTATTAAATTAAGGGTTTTTCTCCTTTAATAAACCGAATTTTCCCATTTATATCTTTTTGTTTTACAATGGAAATGTATCCTAATTGCTTAAAAACAGAATACAATTTGTTGAATTGGCTTGAATTCAATTCAACATATAATGCTCCTCCAGGTTTAAGCCATTTTATTCCCTTTTGTAATATGTATTGATAAAAGATAAGAGGGTCTTCATTAGGCACAAATAATGCTATGTGCGGCTCAAAGTTTAATACGTTAGGATGCATTTCTAATTTTTCACTCTCTAAAACATAAGGTGGATTGCTAATGATTATATCAAAGAAAGAATCCTGGAAAATATTTTCATTTGAAGTTATATCATGCAAATAAAAAGAGATATTTGTATCGTTAATTAATGCGTTTTCTTTAGCAATTTCAATTGCTTCCGATGATATATCCGTCCCATAAACTATTGCGTTTTGCAAGTGTTTTTTTAAAGCTATTGCTATACAACCACTCCCACTCGCAATATCTAGTATTTTCAAATCATCACCTCCTACTTTCTCCTTAAGAACTAAACTCACCAATTCCTCGGTTTCAGGGCGAGGGATTAAAACAGAGGCGTTAATATTAATTATACAATCCATAAATATTGTGCGGCCAAAAACATATTGTATTGGTTTAAAATGTTTAAGTTCTTTGATAACGGTATTAATTTTCAAAAGATCAGACTCATTAATATTCTGTTCGGCATTCAATATCAAATCGATTCTTGAAAAATCCAATATTTTTTTAAATGATATTGCAATAAAAGAAGTAATTTCATTTTCAGGATATAAGCCTGAAAGTTGATTCCTGAAAACTTTAATAATCGAGTCAAGACGGTTGGATGGAAATTTCATGTGGCTAAAGTAGCAAAATAATATATTTTTGCAACATGAATTTTCATGAGAAATATTTAAAGAGATGTCTTGAATTAGCTCGATCCGGATTTGGAGATGTTGCTCCAAACCCAATGGTAGGCTGCGTTATAGTAAATAAAGGAAAGATAATAGGGGAAGGATTTCATCGTATTTATGGAGAAAAACATGCTGAAGTAAATGCTATTAATTCTGTAAAAGATGCTGAATTACTAAAAAATTCATCGTTATATGTTAATTTAGAACCCTGTTCACATTATGGTAAAACACCTCCTTGTGCTGAACTTATTATTAAACATAAAATATCAAATGTTATTATTGGAACTTCTGACCCGAATATCTTAGTTAAAGGCAAAGGGATTGAATTACTTCGAAATGCAGGCTGCAAGGTAACTGAAAATGTATTAGTAAATGACTGCATAGGTTTGAATAAACGTTTTTTCACATATCATATTAAAAAGAGGCCTTATATTATCCTAAAATGGGCTCAAACCCTTGATGGATATATAGATATTGACAGAAAAAATTCTGCTGAAAAAAATTCATGGATTAGTAATGGTGCATTAAAACGCTTGGTTCATCTTTGGCGTTCGCAAGAACAATCCATATTAGTGGGATATAATACTGCTTTTATTGATAATCCAAATTTAAATGTAAGAAATGTTACAGGTAAAAATCCTTTACGAGTGGTATTTGACCCTAATAATGAATTATCAATAGGATTGAATCTATTTGATAACTCCTCCCCTTGCTTAGTGATATGCCATGAAAACCAAAATCAAAATAAACCCGGAAATGAAACGATAGTAATCCCCTCTTCAATTATTTTTTCAAACATCCTAGATGTTCTATATAAAAAGCACATACAATCAATAATAATTGAAGGAGGTAAAAACACCTTAGAAATGGTAATAAAAAGTGGTTTATGGGATGAAGCAAGAATTTTAATAGGAAATAAAACTTTTGGAAGCGGAACCCTGGCTCCTATTATTGAAAATCATCCTCATTGTATTGAAGATGTACAATCTGATAAAATAATTCACATCAAAAACCCTCTTCAATCACTAATACCATTTTGCAAATGAGCTTTCTCCTTTTAGCGATTGGATTTTCATCTTGCATTTTTATTACTTTTAAGATTTTTCAACAATTCAATATTAATTTAATTCAATCAATTATCGTAAACTATATTATTACTGTAGTTTGCGGTTTGTTAAGTATTGAACATTCATATTCTTATATTGAACTTTTAAATAAAGGTTGGATTATTTTCGCTTTATCTGTTGGGGCTTTATATGTGTTAATATTCTTTGTTTTTGCAAATTCTGCTCAAAAAGCTGGCGTTGCGATTACAGCTGTTTCAAGTAAAATGTCCTTAATAATACCTGCTATCTTTGGTCTTTTACTCTTAAAGGAACAAATGAATATTCAAAAAGTAATTGGCATTTGTTTGGCGCTTATTGCTTTTTACTTTACCTTTCAACAAAAATCAAAAACGAATTTAAAGTACCTATGCTTGCCTCTATTATTATTTATTGGAACAGGTACTGCTGATACTCTTCAAAAAATGAGTCAAACACAATTTGTGAAAGGAGATGAAATAATATTTTTAGTTATTGCTTTTTCAGTAGCTTTAATAATAAGTTCTGTTGTACTTTTAATTTTAATGGTGAGAAAACATCAAATAATTCAATTAAAGAATATTGCTGGAGGAATTATTTTAGGTTTATTGAATTGGTTTTCAACTTTATTTTTCATTAAAGGACTTAATTCAATGGAAGTTTCTATTTTTATTCCTGTATTTAATGCTTCCATTGTTACGAATGCTGCTATTATTGGTTATTTATTTTTCAATGAAAAATTACGAAGAATAAATTTGGTTGGTATAGTAATAGCTGTTTTTTCAATTATTCTAATAGCAGTAAGTTAATGCTTTTTGACGATACATATAAAACTATATTAAGTCAATCTGAAGGAATTTACAGAGAAAAGGGCAGTAAATTTATTGCTACAGCTATCCCTATCCAGAAGGAACAACAGATAAAGGAAGAGATCAATAATATTGCAAAGAGATACCATGATGCTCGACATAATTGCTTTGCTTATCGTCTTGGCTTTGACGGTAGCATTCAACGCTATAATGACGACGGAGAACCTTCAGGAACTGCAGGACGTCCTATAATGGGACAAATTCTTTCAAACGAACTTACAAATATTCTTATTGTGGTTACTCGCTATTTTGGAGGAACAAAACTAGGAGTTAGTGGTTTGATTCAAGCGTATAAAATTTCTTCCAAAGAAGCTATTGAAAACTCAACCATAATTAACTGCTTTGTAAAAGAAGTTTATGAATTAAAATTTGATTATAGTCAGATGAGCCCTGTAATGAATAAATTAAAAATGAGCCAAGCAAATATTTTGTATAACCGATTCGAAACTGATTGCAGCATTGTTTTTTCTATTAGAAAAAGTTTGGCTGATCAAACAATTGAACCTTTGAAGAAAATTGAAAATTCTAATTTATTATTTCTTCGAAATGAATAAATCAAGTCCTTTTTTAAAGTGTACCATAGCTTATAAATACATCCTTTTTATTTTATTCCTTTTTCAAAACATTTATGTTTATTCACAAAAAGAAATTCCTTATTATACCATAGTTCAAAAAATTAATGCGGTTGTCATTGATGGACTTCTCGATGATAGTATTTGGGGAAATGTTCCGATTATTACTGAATTTAAGCAGTATGACCCTGTTTATAACACCTCCCCAACAAAGAATACTGCAGTTAAACTTTATTATACACATGAAGCTATTTATATTGGTGCAATAATGGTTGATTCACATCCAGATAGTATTCAAAAGCAAATAGCTAACAGGGATGATGATTATTTGAATGCTGATTTTTTCGGAATTCAGTTTGACACTTATAATAATCAACAGGATGCATATACTTTTAGTGTTTCTGCTTCAGGGGTTCAATCTGAATATCGAATACAAGATTTTTCATATAATGCTGTTTGGCAAAGTGAGGTTAAAATTACAAAAAATGGTTGGTCTGTTGAAATTAAAATACCATGGTCTGCTTTACGTTTCCCAACCAATGCAGATCAAATTTGGGGCATGCAAATCTTTCGTTCCATTAGAAGAAACAGAGAAAAGGATTTATGGGCATTGGAGGATAAATCTGCTGAAAACAACTTAGTTTATTGGGGGAAATTAAATGGTTTCCATCAGATTACATCTCCTGTTCGTTTATCGTTTGTTCCATATTTTGGAGTTTTCGTTGAACATTTCCCTCATAATATTAAAAATAAAAGCAATTATTCTTACTCAATTAACGGGGGACTTGATTTAAAGTACGGAATTAACAATGCATACACCCTTGATATGATGCTATTACCCGATTTCAGTCAAGTACAATCTGATAATTTAGTAAAGAATATTACTGCGTTTGAAACCGTTTATGATGAAAAACGTCCTTTCTTCCAAGAGGCCGTTGACTTATTTTCAAAAGGAGATTTATTTTATACTCGCCGCATCGGGAGTACTCCATTATTGCAGGGCAGTGTTAGCGATTCACTTAGGCCAGGAGAACAAATTGAAAAAAATCCTGAAACAAGCCGTTTAATTAATGCAACAAAAATTTCCGGAAGAAATCAATCCGGTCTTGCTATTGGATTTTTTAATGCAATTACTGGGAATACTTACGCTAAGTTGATAGATACTAATGGTAATAAGAGAGAAATCCTTACCAATCCTCTTAGTAATTATAATATTATTGTTCTGGATAAAACTTTCAGAAATAATTCATCCTTTTATTTTACAAATACTAATGTAATTAGGGACAAAAGGTTTAATAATGCAAATGTTACTGCAACAGGCTTAACTTTAGGAGATAAAACTAACAACTATAAATTATTAATATCAGGTGCCTTTAGTCAAATAGATCAAAAGATTTCAAATACTAATTCTAATCAACTAACCGCAACTTCAGGATACAAATATGGAATTTCAATCGCGAAAATAAAAGGGAACTTTCAGTTTAGCTTATCAAGAAATCAAGTTGATGATCATTATGATTGTAATGATTTAGGAATTGTTTTAATGAACAATCGTATTCAAAACGAATTATCATTATTTTATAAGTACTTTCAAACGAAGTGGATACTTCGCGACTTCCAACATCAAATTTTAGTAACATATACAAGCAATTATCTTAGTGAAAAGACAGAAGATTTTTCGCTTCAATATAAATTTATTGGAACTACAACAAAATATCTTACGCTTTTTGTAGGATATCAAATTGCACCTTTTGAAACTTATGACTATTACGAACCTCGAACTCCTGGCCGCTATGTTATATATCCTCAATGGCAATATATGTATTGTATGTTTTCTTCTGATTATAGGAAACCTCTTGCAATTGATGGAAATATCGAATTTGCTAGTAGCTGGATTGACGGGTTTAACGATTTAAAAATCAACATCTCCCCTATTATACGACTTGGAAATAAAACTTTAATTAACTATTCCTTTATCTCCGACAATGTAGTTAATATGAAAGGCTATGTTATGACTGATACTTTGAGCAATATTATTTTCGCAAGAAGAAACATTGAAACTATCGAAAATATTATTTCCTACCGTTACATGTTTCGAAACAATTTATCCATAAATTTCAGGTTGCGTCATTATTGGTCAAAAGGAGTGTGTTTAGATTTTTACGCTTTATCAAACAAAGGGGTTTTGTATCCTTATCCCGATTTCAATGAAAACCATGATTTCTCGTTCAATTCTATTAATGTAGATATTGGTTTCAATTGGGAGTTTTTACCTGGAAGCAGTTTTTCCGTTTCCTATAAAAATGCTATCCTTAATGAAAGTAAAGAAATTGAATGGGACTTTTCTAGAAATTTCCAGCACACTTTATCTTTGCCACAACTCAACTCTTTATCAATAAAGCTGCTTTATTACTTAGATTATATTAGTCTGAAAAAGAAAAAGTCTAAGGTATCTTAATTTTCTGTCCTAATCTTAAAACAGTCTTTCTGTTTAATCCGTTGGCCAGCATTAATTTTTCGAGGCCTATATCATTTCTTTTTGCAATTTTGCCCAAGGTATCACCTGAACGAACCGTGTATAACTTCTTCCTTTCGTAAGTGATCTTCTTTGTTGATTTAGTTACAGTGGCTATTGGTTTTGCTTCGATGCTATCGTTTTTAATTATTGAAGGTTCAGGTTGTTCTAATTTATTTTTATTGCCTTTTTTCTTCTTTTTCGAAGCCTTCCTATTCTGAGGGTCAAAATCATGAAATAGTGTTTTTGTTATTAACAAACTATCGGCTTTAAGTTGATATTGATTAAAATCCAAGATATTTAAAGGATTAAATGGAGCACCCAAATATCGTGTTTCGAAGTGCAAATGGTCGGTTGTGGCTCTGCCTGTTCGTCCACCTAAGCCCAGAAGGTCGCCAGCTTTAACCACTTGGTTAACTTCCACTTTAATTTTAGATAAATGCGCATAATAAGTCTCAATGCCATTATCATTTGTAACCACCACCATATTTCCATAGCCATAATAGCGCTTTGCCATGCTTATTTTTCCATTGAAAGCTGAAAAAACTGGATCACCTTTTTTCAATTTTATATCTAAACCTGTATGGTGATGCCTCCCTCTATATCCAAAGCCCGAAATTATATTACCTTTGTATGGAAATGCAAATGTATCGGTAGCATTAACTAGAGTTAAAATGGTCGTATCTGCTTTTTGCTTTAACCCGATACGTTCTGCGTTCAGCTTGGTTTTATTAAGGCTATGATTCGATAAAATGTTCCCAGGAATAAGAGTTATATCATCAGGAATATGCAATATGTTCTCATTCGTATCTTGAATTTGGGCTTTTATTGCTATTGTATCGGATTTATTGAACTGTGAAAACCCATTAGTTGCATATAAACCACAAACACTGCACATCAATAACTTTAATACAAAAACTTTCTTTAATTTTGTCATCTAAATAAACTATTTCTACTATCAATTGTTCTAATTTATGATATCCCAAAATTACACAAACTAATCTAATTATCAATCTTTTATGTTGTTAAAAAAGATTAAATGACATTTTCATCAATAAAAATCAATATAAAATAAATTCGCTAACTCAATAATTTAAAATGAATTACATAGAATTAGGCCCAGAAAGAAAATCTTTCAACATTAATATGGATTCTAGTATTTTTGGCTCATTTGCTGAAATTGGAGGTGGACAAGAAACTGCCCGTTTCTTCTTTCAGGCAGGGGGTGCATCTCATACTATTGCAAAAACCATCTCTGCTTACGATATGGCCCTAAGCGACAACTTATATGGTAAAAGTTCCGGTAACCGTTATGTCAGTCAGCAGCGTTTAAAGAAGATGCTTAGTGTGGAGTTTGACAATCTTACTCAGGTTTTATCAGGAAAAAAAGAAAGCAATGTTCGTTTCTTTTCTTTTGCAAACACGGTTAGTATTCGTAACTTTCAAAAATCGAACGAATCGCATGGATGGCTGGGATGTAAATTCCAACTTAGCCCTGAGGGGAAGCCAAATGAAGTGATTATGCACGTGCGTTTGCTCGAAAGCGAAGGAATTCAGCAGCAGACCACCCTGGGAATTTTGGGCGTTAACCTTTTGTATGCTTCTTATTACTATTACGATAATCCTACTTCCTTTATTAAATCTCTCACCGACTCAATTCCTAAAGATTCTATCGAAATTACCATGCTTACCATGTATGGAAATGAATTAGACTACATTGATAATCGCCTCCTTGGCGTGCAATTGGTAAAGAATCATTTATGCCCTGCTATTATTTTCGATCGTCACGGACTTATGCAGCAACCTTCCGATATGCTTTACAAAAAAGATGTGCTTGCTTTCAGAGGTAGCTTCCGTCCTATCACTTATACAGGTTTCGACATACTCCGCTCCTCCTATTCGATGTGTAAAAAGGAAGCGCTATATTCAAAAGAAAACACTCTTGCCTTATGTGAAATTACTTTGAATAATTTGCTTGAAGATGGTAAGTTCGACGAAAGAGATTTCCTCGAAAGAGTTGATATTTTGAACGGAATGGGCCAAAATGTGATGATTTCTAACTTCCGCGAATACTTCCGACTCGTCGAATACTTCTCTTTATTTCAGCTTGCTGACTTAAGAATCATTATGGGTGCCGATACTCTCGAAAAAGTTATGGATGAATGCTATTATGCTGATCTTAAGGGAGGTATTTTGGAAGCTTTCGGCAAGCTTTTTGCCAATACTACTCAACTTTACATCTATCCTTCCCTTAATCATGGCAAAGATGATTTGCTCACCTCCGAAAACATTCGCCTGAGCGATGAAGTTATTTCTCTTTACGATTTCCTGCTCGTTAATAAAAGAATTATTGATTTGGAAGACTATAAAATTCAATATCTAGACATACATTCTAATGAAGTGCTGGAACTTATTCAGGCTGAGGACGACAATTGGGAGAAAAAAGTGCCTGTATATATTTCAGAATGCATAAAAAAACGAAATTTGTTCGGCTATAAAACCAAAACTAATGACACAAAACATCCCCCTTGCCGAACAACTCCGCCCGACCAAGCTTGATGAATATATAGGCCAGCAACATATTATTGGCCCTAATGCCATTTTGCGAAAGGCAATTGAGGCAGGAAAAATCCCTTCTATCATACTTTGGGGCCCTCCTGGTGTTGGAAAAACCACTTTAGCCTTCATCATTTCGCAACAGCTCAAAATTCCTTTTTTCACCCTGAGCGCTGTTAATTCTGGTGTAAAAGATGTTAGGGCGGTATTTGAACAAGTAAAAGAATCGGGCAATCATGCCATTTTGTTTATCGATGAAATTCATCGCTTCAGCAAGTCACAGCAAGACTCCCTCTTAGGAGCCGTAGAGAAGGGCGTTGTAAGCCTTATTGGTGCCACAACAGAGAATCCATCATTCGAAGTAATCTCACCTCTCCTGTCGCGCTGTCAGGTATACATCCTAAAACCTTTATCTGAAGACGAATTGACTACAATTTTGGAGAAAGCACGGACGTTTGCTCAGGAAGTTTTCAAAAAATCAATCTTAATTAAAGAAAAAGAAGCCTTATTGCAAATTTCAGGTGGCGATGCCCGCAAGCTCATTAATGCTTTTGAACTGGTTGCCGAAAATTTGATTTCAAATGATGATGAAATCGTTATAGATAATGAATTAACCCTAAAAATCATTCAGCAAAACATCGCACTCTACGACAAATCGGGCGAAATGCACTACGATATCATTTCAGCATTCATCAAATCACTTAGAGGAAGCGACCCAAATGCAGCAGTATATTGGCTCGCTCGAATGACTGATGCAGGCGAAAAACCAGAATTCATCGCTCGTCGAATGCTCATACTCGCTTCCGAAGACATAGGCAACGCAAATCCTAATGCCCTGCTGTTAGCAAACAATTGTTTTCAGGCCGTGCACGCAATTGGATACCCCGAATGCGAACTAATACTCGCTCAAACAGCAGTCTATCTGGCCTGTTCTCCAAAAAGTAACGCTTCTTATATGGCTTTGCTTAAAGCGAAACAAACTATTAGTCAAAATGCTACTCAAGCTGTCCCTTTGCACCTACGCAACGCCCCTACTAAGCTTATGAAGGACATCGGCTACGGAAAAGACTATAAATATGCTCACGATTTTAAAGATAATTTCGCCTTACAGGAATTTTTACCCGAAAAACTAAAAAATACGCGCTTCTACGATCCACAACCAAACGCACGCGAAGAAGAAATGCGAAAGTTTTTGAAGCTTAGATGGAAAGATAAATATGGGTATTAAGCTGTGCGTTGAGTCTTTTAGGCATTTAGCTGTTTAGCAATTTAGTCTTTTAGGTGAAAGGAAAAACCTAGCAGGTTTTCGAAACCTCATAGGTTTAAAATCTTTTTATCCTCTTTAAAGAATAAAAAGAGACTATTAGACTTTTAGTCTTTTAGCTGTTTAGCAATTTAGTATTTTAGTATTTTAAAAAAACCTAACAGGTTTTAAAAACCTGGTAGGTTTGAATTCGCCCCATCCTCAATATGGAAGAAAAAGGGGCGTTTAGCTGTTTAGTCTTTTATACCTTTAGCAATTTAGACTTTTAGTTAATTGGAAAAACCTACCAGGTTTTCAAAACCTGTTAGGTTTAAAATCTATCTATCTTCAATTAAGGATAAATGGGATTAACAAACATAAGCATTTTTCTTTCATTAGGCGTTTCAAAGTTCGGTTTTTTACTCCTAAATCTTTAATTTCCCTAACGGAGATGTGCT
>CAIXTV010000098.1 GCA_903922465.1 uncultured bacterium | reverse complement strand
TAAAGCCCTTCGTGCCTATGCTAATCATATTAATGATTTGGAGCTTAAAAAAGACGTACATTTCAGCAAAAGTAAGCTAAAGGCTGTGTCAGCCACTATGTTAAAAGGGATAGCTGCCAATGTGTTGGCAAAGGCTTCTGCTCCTGGAATTGATTTAACTGATTATGGAGTAGATGCAACTGTTTTAGCTGATTTTGCTGCTGCAAAAGCAGATTTTATTTTGAAATGTAATACTCCAAGAGAGGCTATCGCCATCAGAAAAACCAACACCCGCAAGCTTAATCTGTTGAAGAAACAAATGATGGATTTACTAAAAGATGAAGTTGATCTCTTAGTAGATGTCTTACCAGATTTGTATGATGATTTTAAAGAAACCTTTTCCAATACCCGTATTATTATAGACCGTAAAGGAAAGAGGCTAAAACGTAAACCTGAAGAAGGTTATGGTGTTATCTATGGAAATGTGTACAATGCTGCCGGAGAACCGGTAGAAGATGCTATTGTTACGGTAAAAGAAAGTGGAAAGGAATTAACCACCGATGAAGAAGGGGCTTTCTATGATGAAAAAGAAAAAGTTGGCATTTACACGCTGGAAGTAGTGGCTTTAACCTACAAAAAGAAAATTGTACCTAATGTAGAAGTGGTCGCTAATGATGAAATGACGATTGATATTGTATTAGAGTTGGATGAAATCGTCTGATTAGTTATGAATTATGAGTTTGGAAAGGCTCGCCGTTGGGTGAGCCTTTCTAAATTGACAAAGGACAGTTGACAATTGACGATGATATGTCAGGAAAACACAGAGTTAAAGAGGACGATTTTGCAGTTGTGAAAACCTATTTTGTATTAAACAGAGTTTTTCTAAATGCCTAAAAGTCTAAACCGCTAAACGCCTAATCTGGGTTGATGTGATTCGCTTTTGATCAATATTATTCATATCGAAATTGCAAACTCCACCCACAAAAAAACAATCGCCACCGAAGAAGGGATGTGAAATAAATTTACTTCCATTTTTCGTAAATCTTTTTCTTTAATTCACCTTCAATCATTTTTTCATGAAAAAATACCTGTGGTAAAGATGATTTAAGATTTGGGTTAGTATGAAAGGTATAATAACCTCCCTGAAAATGTCCTATTGTTGCATTAATAAAAAGTGCTAACGTTTTATATTTAAGATCAAACGACATTTTTCCAAAGACCTTAAAAGAGCTTTCCACTTTGAGTTTGCTTATTTTTAATTTATCCTTTTTTCTCAATAATTTAACTTCAGCACTAACATTAATAATATCCCATTTTGGGGTTCTTTTTATAACATTAAAATCAATTTTCACATCCCATTCGGATTCCTTTTCTCCTAATGAATAGCTTTCTGCAAATTCAGGATGCACAAAAAAATCATTAAAAGCGATGCCTAAATAGGCATAACTAATTGTTTCAGTTCCACTCATATTCAATTCTTGTTATAAATTCATCTTCATGTTCTGTAAAATCGATAATAGGGGGTATTTCTGTTGAAAACCGGGTTCCTTGAGTTTTAGCAGCAAAAACACCCTGGAAATTCCAAAAACTCATTGATAGAAGTTCATAAAATAAAAGAAGCTTGATTTCTGTATTTGCTTCACATTTTATATCAAAACAAGAACATGTTTTAAGATTAAGTATAGATTTTTTGTCCGGGTCATCAGCATTATAAAATAGCATGTCGATAAAAAACCGTATTTTATGAGAGCCTTCAGCGACACGATTTATTTTAAAACTAAAATTGAAAAGCGTGGCATGGTTATGAATGTGCCTGGGTATATGCAATGTTTCTTCAGGGAAATATGTTTCAATTATTTCAATCGTAGAATTTGTGATAGTGGCTGTTTCCATAATTTCATTATTAATAGCATCTTCAATTTTGACATTCGATATATAAAAGACAATAATTTGCAAAGTTACAATAATAAATCGTAATGAGACAATTTCTCTTTTTACAGCAGGCTTTATAATTGAAATATATTTCTACCTTTGCGTAAAAAAATAATCATGCCCTTAAATCTACAAAAATGGCTTCCTGAGACTCGCCTCGAATTCATAAATTATGGTGATTCAACACTGATACTAAGTTGTTATATAAAGCCAAAAAGTGAAATATTTGGCAAGACCTTTGAAATAGGTCCGTTCAACAGGCAGTATATAATGGTAAAAGAATTGCTTCCGGAATACGTGGAAGATCCAAGTTTGTTAAGCCCTGACGAACTTTCATTAATCATGAAGAATGTAGGTAGTGATACTACTCAATTTAATATTTTCGAGGAAGGCCCATTTAAACATAAGACCTTTGTGCATCCTTTAAGTCCACCCTTGGATGTAATAACCCTTTATGCTGAATATCTGAACAATTTAGATAATTACAGTATAAAAAAGACTCTTAAAGAACCTATTTCTGACCTTCATAAACAAGACAAAACCTATTATCCAATTTTATGTTTATATAGAGCGAAGATGTACTCCTATCTGACTAAAATAGAGGAAGCCAATGCTTGGATGGAAGTAGGTTGGAAGGAAATTGAAGAAAGCAAACGATGGGGATATTGTTTCCAATGGGCTTCTATCCTTGCTAAAGCAGGAGCAGATAGTGAGATGCATCTACAACAGAAAAACCAATTGATACAGAAAACCTTTGAAGTGCTTGAGACCGCACAACAGTTGACCTCCGAAAAGAAATTCATGGAATATCACCTAATTGCGATTAATTGTTTGAAGGCATTCCTTTTTTGTTATTTGAATAAACATGATGATGCGTTGAATTTGTTTGAGACTATTCAATTCCGCACCCTTACTGCTGAAGAATTTATGGATAAAGAGTTGAATCATTTTTTTGAATATTTGGTGTATGGTTTTTCTACAGCTATTGAACTTAAGGATGGTGAGTTGTTACGCAATTTGTGCAGCCTTGTAGTTACAGGAGCACCCGAAATATTGGATGATCCAAGCCCTACCCACTGTATGCACAGAAGTCTTATGAATTTATTCAAAATTGGGAGAACCCAAACGAATACTATGTTTGGCGATATATTAAAGATGGCTCATTTGTATGAACCTGAATTACCTAATTTTCGACAGTTTGTCAAGCTTACAGGTGAAGATGATGAAATAGAACTCAATTCATTTATTCCTTACTACAGGGGTTAACTGAAATAGTAAGATTGACCCACTCCGAAAAGCTTATCTGAGATAATTAAGAAATATTGCTACTGATTATCAAAGTTTATAAAATTACAAACTAAGAATCTGTGGCGATTTTTCGTCCTAAAATCTAACCCCACAAGTTATTAATACACTATGCGAAATATTAGTATTGGTTGAAGGAGGCACAAGATTAGCGTCGTATAAATAATATTTATCTGTCGATTTGCCATACACATAAGCTAAATCGGCAAAGAAATTCTCTTGTCTGAAACCAAACCCTCCGGTGAAGTACATTTTAGATGCATCGTTCACAGTTGTTTTATAAGGACTATCATAATATGCAAACCCTGCCCTAATCTTGAAAATATCAATTGACCACTCAGTTCCAACCCTAAGGTTTCCAGCACCTTTATATTCATTTCTGATATTATCATTCACATCTGCAAACTCATCAGTTTCTGAGTGCAAGCTAGCATCAGAATAATTAACATACTCGTAATCGGCACTAATCAGCCCCCAGGGACCTATGATAAAAGCAATGCTACCTATCGCCCTAAAAGGGGTGGTCATGGTATAAATAAAAGAACCTTTTGGTGATTCATAATTATACGTTCCTAATGCACCAACATCCGATTTCAGGTTGGTGTAATAGCTATCCTCCATATTGTAAAAATAAGTTGGGGTATGAATAGCTGCACCTAAGCGCAACCAATCAGTGGCCCTGAAAATTAAACCTACCTTTAAATTAATGCCAGAACCTGTTGTTTCAAGATGATCGTTCAACGAGAAGCTGTTAAAATTCTGAATTGTATCAGCCACATCTGTTTCTTTATAAACAGAATTCTCGGTATATTTTAATGAAGTTAAACCCAGAGTTGCACCAATATATAAGCGGTCGTTATAATTTCCTCCAAAGCTTATAACAACTTCATTCATGGCCCCTTTCGTTTCGATAGATTTCCGTTGGAAAGCTCCCCCATTTGCAAGTGGACTTGTATAATGCGTTGAATCTCCAATAGGATCGAGCAAATAAGCATCATAAGCCATACCTGTATTGAAGTCGCCCAAATCTTTAGGCTTTGAACCGTTAGCTCTGGCTATATACTCAGTCATCAGCGAATTGCTGTGGTTATCTCCTTCTATAAGGACTCTATTATTAAAGTTCTGAGTGCGGTTCACTCCTATCCCAAACTGAATGTTCCTCCAACCCTTTTTGCTTTCATCTCCAAGCTTAATGCTAAAGATTGCTCCAAAGTTGTTTACATTCAAATTGAGTTTACTATCTGCGCTTTCATTGTTTTGATACAGACTCTTAGTGTTTGATATATAGAAGGAAGGGGTAAATGAAATTTCCGATTTCTTATATAGACCTATTCCGGCTGGATTAAAAGAAAGGGTTGAGAAATCGGCCCCTAAGGCGCCAAAGGCTCCACCCATGCCAGCAAAGCGTGCAGTTCCGCCGAAACTTAAATTAGAATATCTAAGGGCATCAGTTTCATTCTGAGCAAATGCCCCTGAGCTTATAATTAAAAACAGCAGTATGATTTTTATTGTTTTCATAATTGTATCGTGTTAAATTTAAACTTGTATCTATCTTCTTCTGCCACCGTTTGATGAACCTGATGAACTATTGTTGCTGCCTGACGAACTAGAACGAGTAGATGTGTTGGAAGATGAATTTGACGAGTTACTTGTATTCTTTGATGGCGTATAGCTGTCATTCTTAGGTGTAGGGGCAGGAGTATAATTGTTATTAGATGGCTTATAAACCGGAGCACTTGAATTGTTATTCGAAGGTTTGTAATTATTATTTGCGGGAGGATTATAATTGTTGTTGCCTTGTTTAGCAGGAGGACTTGAAAACTCTTGACTCGACTTTGGCTTAGTATAGTTTGGAGAAGTATAGTTTTTAGGGGTATTGTTGTTCTGATAATTATTATTCTGATTGCTATTTGAAGGCCTGTTATTATTGTTGTTGTAGTTAGTCCCCTTGTTTGTATTTGTATTATTTTGATAGTTATTGGGTTTATTATAAACCTTATTATTGTTGTTATAATTATTCCCGCTCGAATTAGGCTGAGTTCTAGTGTTATTAGGAGTTGAGTAGTTGCCTGAGTTATTATTAGGTTTATTATAATTAGTATTACCCGATTGAGTATTTACTGGTGCTGTATTATTAGGTTTCGAATAATTTGGAGCAGTATTATTTGTTTTCCCAGTCTGATTATTCGTAGGACTAGTATAGTTTGTATTCTTGCCTGTGTTATTATTAGTCCCAGTGTTGTTGTTTATAACCTTTGAACCTGCATTTGTGTTGTAATTGCTGTTAGTTGGATTATTTTTAGAAGCATTGTTCCCGTTTACAGTATTAACACCAGTGTTGTTAGGGGTAGTTTTATTGATATCATTAATAATTTTATCACTTGGAGTGTAGTTGTCAACTTTAGTATTCCCGGTTTTGCCTGTTTCTATCTGATTTGTCTTAGTGTTTTGATTGCTTCCTGACACTTTGGTATTTTGATCTTTCGCACTAACATTATTCTGATTTTGAAGTTCATTACCTGTCTTCTTACCATTAGAACTTGGTTCTAATTTCCCTGAATTTGGTTTGGTATTAACATTAGAACCTCCGCTTGCATTTATATTTCCGAAATTAGAAGTGTTCTTTTCAATTGAAATAGCTTTATCATATTTTTCGCCAAAAGACAAACCACTACTTCTAGTATCAGAGTTTGAAGCAATAGATTTTCCGCCTTGTCCGCCTCTTCCATCTCTCCTCGACCCTACCCCATTTGAACTAACCGCATTGTCTCTGCGACCAAAGTAATAGGAATTGTTATCATAACCATTGTGATAATAGTTTGCGCCACCAGCGTAATAACCATCCCAATAACCATTCCAGTAGCCATTGTTGTAGCCATGTCCATATCCACCCCAACCATTATATCCGAATCCGTAATCATAATATGGATTTCCCCAACAGTAGTTATAATAAGAAGGATAATAGTAGTTTGGCCACCACCAATTGTATCCCATATAGATACTTACCCCATAATAATAGGGATCATAGTTATACCAGTAAGAATTGGTGTAATAATCATTATAATAACTATTTCCATAATAGCTATTATTATGAAACCTGCGAATACGTGCTGAATAGGCATAATCATAATAATCATCATTATCATAATAATAGTTGTTGGTTTGATAAGTTACACCACTTCCATCATTATATGTTTCTGTGTTGGTATAATCAGGGGCATTTTGGTTTTGATTTTGATCTTGATATTGCCCTTGGTTGGCCGAATTATCGTAATTCCCCTGATTTGCATCATTTGAAGTCGATTGATTTTCTGCCTGATTATTACTCTGCTGTTGATTATTATTCTCTGCATTCAGCGAATAATTTGCAGGGGTTTGTTGATTATTTTCAGCATTGCTAACAGGCGCCGATTGCTGTGCCTGATTGCGTTTTGGAGAATAATACACGTCATCATAATTAGATCTTGCCTGATAGGTGGAAGTGCAAGATGCAAGTGCAATGATGGCTAAAATTAATATACTGTTTAATGTTTTCATGGCTTTTGCCTCCTATATTATTTGTTGTTTAGTTTTTCAAACCAATATGTTTTATATTTTTGCAACTTAATTCAGAACAAATATTATACCACAAATCTAAATTCATGGCAAAAATTCTAACGAACAGAGAAGATAATTATTCACAATGGTACAACGATTTGGTTATAAAAGCTGAACTCGCTGATAATTCGGCGGTAAGAGGTTGTATGGTCATCAAACCTTATGGTTATGCCATCTGGGAAAAGATCCAAGCAATACTCGATAAGAGGTTTAAAGAAACCGGACATCAGAATGCTTATTTCCCTTTATTCATTCCTAAATCATTCTTCAGTAAAGAAGCAAGCCATGTGGCTGGTTTTGCAAAAGAATGTGCTGTTGTAACTCATTATCGTTTAAAAAATTCGCCTGATGGCAAAGGAATAGTTGTTGATGAAGATGCAAAGTTGGAAGAAGAACTCATTGTTCGCCCTACTTCTGAAACTATCATTTGGGATACTTATCGCACTTGGATACAATCATACAGAGATCTTCCTCTTCTAATTAACCAATGGGCCAACGTGGTTCGTTGGGAAATGCGCACGCGCTTATTCCTTCGCACGGCCGAATTTCTATGGCAGGAAGGGCACACCGCCCATGCCACTGAAGCCGAAGCACAGGCTGAAGCCGCATTAATGCTGGAGGTTTATGCTGAATTTTTAGAAACTCACATGGCTATTCCTGTTTGGAAGGGCGTGAAATCGCCAAACGAACGCTTTGCGGGTGCTGTTGAAACCTATTGCATTGAAGCTTTAATGCAGGATGGAAAAGCGCTTCAGGCAGGGACTTCACATTTCTTAGGACAGAATTTCGCAAAGGCTTTTGACGTGAAATTTGTAAACAAGGAAAACAAACAAGAATATGTTTGGGCTACTTCGTGGGGAGTTTCTACTCGTTTGATGGGGGCTTTAATTATGGCGCATTCCGACAATAACGGTTTGGTGTTGCCTCCAAAGCTTGCTCCTATTCAAGTGGTGATTGTTCCTATTTTTAAATCGGATGAGCAATTTGCAAGTGTAAATGAAAAGGCTCTTTATATTAAAAAACAACTCGAAACCAAGGGCATTTCGGTTAAATATGATAATAGAGATACTCAAAAACCTGGGTTTAAATTTGCTGAACACGAGTTCAAAGGGGTTCCGGTTAGAATTGCCATTGGCCCTCGTGATGTGGAAGAAAACACGGTTGAAGTTGCACGTAGGGATACTCTCGAAAAAGCAATTTATCAGATAACCGACATCGAAATTAAAATTGAGCATCTGTTGGAACAAATTCAACTGAACCTTTTTAATAAGGCCATGAACTTCAGAGAGAACAATACTTTCACGGTTGACACTTGGGACGAATTTGTAGATACTATTGAGCATAAAGGCGGGTTTGTGTTGGCGCATTGGGATGGAACCCCTGAAACTGAACAAAGAATTAAAGAGATGACCAAGGCTACTATTCGTCTGATTCCTCTCGACCCTAAAAAGGAAGAAGGCAGATGTATACTGACCGGAAATCCTTCGCATTTCAGGGTGGTTTTTGCCAGGTCTTATTAGGATTTGGTGGTTTGGTGATTTGGTGATTTTGTTATTGGGTGAAATAAGTTACCGGGTTATTGGGTCACTATTTTGAATTTAAATCCTCAGAGTTAGCTGATTTTTAGTTTTGCGATGAAGTTTTGCGATTTTCTGCATTAAAACTTTTAAACGTAAAGTTCAAAATGGTTTTCGCAAAGAGTTATAAAGTAAAAGGCTTGCCGGTGGCAAGCCTTTTTTAATTTAAGCAGTTGACGACAGAGGGAAAATGAAGTAAAATTCATCACCTAATCCCATTAGTTAGCAGAATAGGAGGTTTCGCATCTTAAAAATGAAGGTCATCTCTTTTCAAGTAATATATCTTCCTGAAAATTTATTCTTTAGCACTATTCCAATTTCAATAATTACTGATGATAGCAACATATTTCCATCAAAAACATTCATCAGCTCTTAATTTATTATTATCAGCGCTTAAAACATTCTTATTCTTTCTTTTCCAATAATTCTCCGTACTATAAAAACTAAGGCTTTTACTGAAATAATAAAAAGGAAATTAGGTGCGGACGACCGGAAATTAGGTGCGGACGACGAGATTATTAGTGCGGACAACGAGAAATTAGGTGCGGATGACGAGATTATTAGTGCGGACGACGAGATTATTAGTGCGGACAAGCGGGTTTTTAGTGCGGACGACGAAATTTCTAGTGCGGATAATCGGGATTTTAGTGCGGACAAAGTGTTTTATAGTGCGGACAACCGGATTTATAGTGAGGGCAGCATTCCTCCAGCATTTCTTAGGATTTCGTCATAAAATTAGCATGAATTTTCATTGCCTATAATTCTGTATTTCTAAAATACATAAAATAAAATAGCACCCTCTAAAGGCTTTTCCTTTGCTATATGCCCCAAAACACTAACCTAAGCCATTCTATATCATAAAAAAAGCCCTTCACGAATGAAGGGCTTTTATATAAATATTTAGGTCGATTAGATGTGTTGTCCTTTAATTGATATGTTTTTAAGCTCCCACGTAGCAACATTGGCTGTAGTGCAAACATATTTAAATGCCACATAGGTATGAGTTGTTCCACCTATCGACGACATATCGATGTCGCCTGATGGAGTAAATGCCCACGCACCAGCCGATAAAATATAAGTTGGGAATTCAGTCCATGTTGCTGCAGCAGGACTTCCAGTGCCTGTATAATCATTTGAATATAAAACTTTCAAAGAACCATCACCGGCAGTACCATAGTTCATTGCCGATTCGAATTTGAATTTAATGTTGGTGTGTTGAGTTAAGTTTAAAGCAGGAGAAATTAACCAATCTTCGTTAGCATTATAAGTCCCAGCTGCATAACCCGACATGGTTGCTCCATAGGAAGTCCATGCCCAAACTTGTGCTCCAGTTACCGAATAAGGTGTAAAACCACCCAGCGATGATGCAAAACTTGCAGTTAAAATTAAGGATGGGTCGATTGCAAAACCATAAACATCATTAATATCTCTAATGCAAAACTGCCATGAGGTGTTGTATTTGGTTAAAATACCCCTCACACTACCTTTTCCGGAGGGAAGTAAAACATTTTTAAAATTAGCATAAGTGCTTGAACGTAAAATTATAGCAGTTGTACTAAGGGTATCGGTAAAGTTGCGAGGCGTCATACCGCCTAAAAGATTGAGAGGATCGGCAAAAACTGAACCCGCATCAGCAAAACTCACATTATCAAACACCACTAAAGTATTGATGTAATTGTCGGTGCAAGTGATGGAAGTTAAGGTAACAGGGGTAGGTACAGGCCCAGGGAATTTATCTTTAAAGATATGAGCATCAATCATAATAGCAGGGAGGGTAACAATACCTGTACCGCCTTTATAACCTAATGAATGTGTTCCGTTGGCATTGCTGAAATACATACCATTCATGTTAACATATATCATTTGACCTAAAGGATAGTTATTAAATAAACTGTATTTCTCGAGCTTAATATCAATACCACCGGTTGAATCTTGAATTACGATATCTTTAAAATAGTTTCCTGATTCGTCAGTAGCAACGACAACACCTCTGATGTACCAATTCGAATCAATAACTATTGAGCTTGAACCCACAATAGCTTTCATTTGAGCAATGGTCTTAAGAGTTGCGCCGGCAGGCACTGTAAAATGAGGCTCGTCGAAGGGTGGTGTTTCAATATCTTTTTTACAACTGCTAAAGCTAACAATGGTAAGTAGAATTATGAATAGTCCGAATATTCTGGTTTTAACTGTTTTCATTTTATTTATGTGTTTATTTGTTTTTAGCTTGTGTTATTTAATTTATCAAATTCTAATGCTGAGGTTTAAGAAAAAGGTTCTGCCCAAACCGTAATAAAGTTTAGGTGGGAATTTATTAATGTTTTTTGTATCGAAATCGAAACGCATTTGTTCGTATCCGCCTGTAATTAAGGATGTATTATCGAGGATATTGCTCAAACTAAAGTTTACATTGTAATACACCTTTTTAATCAACCATGATTTGCCAATAGAGGCATCAAGAGTAAAGCCATCATCAACTTTAATCTGATTAAGTATCGAAGGGATTCTTGAATCATTAGGACTTGCATAAGGCATAGCCGAAACAGTTCTTCTTTCTGGATTAAAATCGAGATAGTTATCACCGAAGTAATTAAAGTTAGCATTGAAGAACCAATATTTTGAATTTCTGTAGCTGACACCCAATGAACCTGCAGTTTGAGGACTTCCATTAATCATGAAGTTTTTCGAATAAACAGTTTCGGTAATATCAGGCTGCATATGATTGTCGTATGAAACAGTTGCTAAAGGATTGCTAGTGTAGCGATAACTACCAATTGCTGCAACTCCTGTGAAGGAAATATTTGTAGTGGCTTTCATCTCTAAACCAATTTCAATACCCTGATGAACTTTATCGATACCCGTCATCACATAATTAACATAGGTATTTAAATCGTCATGATAAAAACTGCTAATTTCATTCTGGTTCCAGAACATGGTTTGATATGCTGTTACGCGAGCTTTAAGGAAAGTGGTGCGCAAGATATAGCTTGCATCAGCTGTCCACACTTGGTCGTCTTGAATATTAGCAGTAACAGTGTTTCTAGTTCTTGGTGAGACAAAAGAATTATAAACCGAAGGAGGTCTGGTCATCGCTTGTGAATTAACGGCAATGAAGTTACGTCCGTTTATCTTATAAGTTACCCCGGCTTTGATGCCACCATTATAGAAACTATATTTTTTCGAATCGCCAAATGAATTGTTAATGTTGTATCCATTCTTCATTAAACCTTCTCTCCAAAAAGAAGTTGTACTAACATTGAGGGCGGCGAAATAATCAAATTTATTAGCGGTAACACTTAATTGCCCCCAAAGCAAACCACTGTTATTATAAATGTTATAGTTGTAACCAAAAATATCACCCTCCTTAACCACACGGTTAGGATTGTTTACGTCGTTCTGAATTTCAATAGCATTTAATCCATTATCTCTTAAGGCGAAGTTGTCTATATCAACCCAAAACGTACCGCCCAATAAATCAGAAATAGTTTTAAAGTGATGACCAGTATATTTGCGAATTTCAAGTCCACCATCAAACTTCACATCACCAGAAAGTTCTTTATTTAAAACCATATTTAAACTTATTTGCTGTTGGTCGTTGCGACGGTCTTCTAAAATATAACTTGACTGTTGACCTTTTAGATTTCTGTTATAGTTTACTTGATATAAATTATCCCAGTTAATTTGCGAAATATTAGGATTGTTTTGCCAAGCATAAGTAGTTTGATTAATTACGTTCTGATCAGCTACGTGATTGGAAATATAATATTCGTAACTGGGTAAATTTCGATAATAATCAGGACGAGGATCAGCAGCATTATACCAATTTAAAGCAGTAGCGCCATTGTAACCAAACGAATAAGCTAAAGAAGAAGTCAGTTTGGTTTTATTATCAATAGTCCAATAGTGAGAAAGAATAATCATAGGTTCGTGAAAGTTCTTCACTTTAGCATTTCTAACTTCACCATTTTGATATCCCCAGTTTGGATTGTAATAATTACTTCCTGTTAAATCATAAACTTCCTGAGTAGAACCACCTTGTTGACCACGTGTAGTCGGAGATCCAAAAGCAGTAAGACATATGCTATGATGATCATTAATTTTCTTTTCGGCAGAAACAAAATATGCCCAAGCATCATAAAAAACTCCTTTAACATAACCATTATCACCCCAACGGCGAGATCCACTTACGGTAAAAGCCCAATTGTTATCCATTAAACCAGTTGAATAGGTTAACATCAAACGATTGCTATAGGTTTTATTAGATAATGAATAGGTTAGTTTGGTTTGTTTACGTTGCAAAGAAGCACGAGTTATAATATTGGTTGAACCACCTAAGGAACCAAAAGAAAAACTTGAGGCACTAATACCATTAACAGATTCTTTATTGCGGGTAACATCATTCAATCCTCCCCATTCTGACCAATTGGCACGCCCATTTTCGGCATCATTAACATAGATACCATTCATGTAAGTGGCTAAGTTTTCGCCATCGTATCCACGACTTCTAAAATACATTGCTCCTAAAGTATAACTTGCAGTAGAAGTGAAAATATCACCTGAAGAATGGAGTAAAGATGAAACCCCTTGTTCTTTATTAACATCATCCGATTCCAAACTTGAAGCAGAAACCTCAGTGATTCCTGTTTTATCGGTTTCTTCAGCAAGATGTTTCAGTTTAATATCATCAACTTTCATGCTTTCACCTGAAACAATAATAAGTTGAGAGTAATTTTCAAATCCTTTCTGATCAATAATTAAATACGTCTTACCTTCAGGGACATTATTAAATTCGAATGTTCCTGATTCATTGGTAACAACTGTATTCTTATCAATTTTAACAACGACACCGGAGACAGGATTGCCACTCTCGGAATCTTTAACAATGCCTCTAAGCTTTGTTTGTTGAGCAAACATAAATGAGAGCATAAAAAAGCTTAATAAGCACGTAATTAATAGTTTCTTCATATAAGATATGATTTAGTTTTCTAAGATAAAAAGTCAGCAAAGATAAAATTAAATATGGCACAAAACATATTATTTGCATAATTCTGCATTTATAATGCTTTTTGATTGTACTTTTGTCAGAAATAAAAAACACAACATGCATTACCCAATAAATCGAAATTTCTTATTCCTCAGTTTATTTATCTTTTCACTTACGTTCATTCATAATTCGACATTTGCGCAAGAGAAGAAAATAAAAGTTACTTGTATCGCCTTTTACAATCTTGAAAACCTTTACGATACCATAGATTCGCCTGATACAGATGACGCTGAATTCCTCCCGACCGGACCTAATACGTGGAATACGGAAAAATACATGCTGAAACTCGATCATATGTCTGAGGTAATATCTCAAATTGGCGACGAACAATTAAAGGGAGGGCCTGCCATCATTGGGTTTTCGGAAATTGAGAATAGGGGTGTGTTAGAAGATTTGATTAACACTCCTCGCCTGAAAAAATCGGGTTATGCAATAGTTCATTACGACTCCCCTGACCTAAGAGGTGTGGATGTTGCATTGATTTACAAGCCTTCGGTGTTTAAAGTTGAGAAAAGCTACCCTGTTAGGCTTACTTTAGCAGGAGATACAGCATTTCGCTCACGCGATCAATTGGTAGTAAAGGGATTGTTAGACGGAGAACCACTTACTATTATAGTTAATCACTGGCCATCGAGGAGAGGTGGGGAGGCTAGGAGCGCACCTAAAAGAGCAGCGGCAGCTAATTTGAGCAGAGCCATTGCTGATTCGATTTGCAATGTTACTCCAAATTCAAAGATTATTGTGATGGGTGACTTGAATGACGACCCAATTGATAAAAGTTTGGTAAAAGTATTCAAGGCTAAGGGGAAAGCAGAAAATTTAGCCCCCTGCGATTTTTTTAACCCAGGTTATAAATTATTTAAAGATGGAATCGGCTCATTGGCTTATAGGGATTCGTGGAATCTTTTCGACCAAACCCTAATATCGGCTGGTTTAATTAACAATGTTAATGGAGGTTGGAAATTTGCAGTTGCTAAAGTATACAACAAAAACTATCTAACTCAAAAGGATGGCGCATTCAAAGGATATCCTTTCAGGACTATGGTTGGTGGGGTTTTTATTGGGGGATATAGCGACCACTTTCCGGTTTATGTGTTTTTAACTAAGGAAGTAAAATAATTCTTTTTCTATAGCGTTAGTATCTTTTCTTTAAAAAAAATAATACTTTTACCAAATATATAAATCTATTATCAGTGATCGATAGCGTCGTAATAATTCCTACCTATAACGAAAAAGAAAACATCGAAAATATTATTCGTAAAGTGTTTTCTTTAGAAAAAGTTTTTCACGTTTTGATAGTTGAAGATAATTCCCCGGATGGTACTGCTCAAATTGTTAAATCGCTTATGAATGAGTTTCCCGAAAGGCTATTCATTGAAGAAAGAAAAGGCAAACTTGGCTTAGGTACTGCTTATATTCATGGATTTAAATGGGCTCTTCAACGCAATTATCAATATGTTTTTGAAATGGATGCCGATTTTTCGCACAATCCTGAGGATTTGTTGAAATTATATGATGCCTGTTATACAAAAGGGGCCGATTTAGCCATTGGATCGCGCTATATAAACGGGGTTAATGTTGTGAATTGGCCTATGGGAAGGGTATTGATGTCGTATTATGCCTCGGCATATGTTCGTATTGTTACCCGAATGAAGATTCAGGATACGACTGCTGGTTTTAAATGCTATACGCGCAAGGTTCTTGAAGCCATTGATTTAGAGCAAATCCGTTTTCATGGGTATGCGTTTCAGATTGAGATGAAGTTTACGACCTGGAAACTCGGTTTTAACATAACTGAAGTTCCTATTATATTTACTGACCGCACTCAGGGCACTTCTAAAATGTCGAAAAACATATTTTATGAAGCCTTTTTAGGTGTTCTTTCTTTGAAATTCAGAAGCTTATTCAAAAAATATCCAAATAAAAAAACTGTTTAACGTTTTATCTCTTCTTTATGAAAAACCAATTTAAGTTTATCGTAATGGGCATGTTTGCCTTATTGTTTGCTAGTTGTGGGCCTACCAAAAAAGAAATTATCAAATATAACGACACCATCGTTTTTGAGCAAAAAGCCGTTATTAATGAAGAAAAGATTATTCTGGATATGGCATCTAAGCTTGATGTGGCGAACATCGATAAAGAATACACTAAATTTAAAGATGTTATTAATGCCGCTATTGATAAAGTGAGCAAGTTAGACGAAGTTGATAAGGAAATATCTCTAAAAGATGCTGCTCTTAAGCTTTTTGAGGCTTATAAAAGTGTGGCTGAAAAGGAATATATGGAATTGGTTAGGATAACCAAAATCCCCACTGAGTTGTACACCATTGAAGAGCAAACCAAGTTTAAGGATGCTTCGAAGGTGATTGATGACAAACTCAACCTCGAACTTAAAAACTTTTTAGATGTCCAGAAAAAGCTGGCCGAAAAGCATAAGTTTGAGCTGACAAAAGATATTTAATAGGAAAATCCGCAGTAAAAGCGGATTTTTTTGTTTATTCCTCATAGAGGCCTTTGCATGATTCTAGATTAGGATAATTCATATTGAGTTTAAAAAAAATAAACGGGATGCAGGTTCTTATATCGACGTGGCGTGCAACTTGTTCTTTTATTGCAGATGCCATATAGGGCTTTACGATTAATATCCATTCGAAGTAATTTACGATATCTTCGACAGAAGCAATTCCGAGATATAATGTGATGCCTGAATTTTCGAAAAACGATTTTCTCATTTTGCACATATACAGATTTTCGTCGAAAAACTCTTTTATAGGTTCGATGTGGGGGGCGATTTTTGCGTTAGCCAGTTCTTTAATTTGGCTTATATTTTCGGGTTCAAATTTAATTTCACGGAGTTGTTGGGTTAATTCATAAAAATCGTTTTTAAACGGCAAGAGCTTAGGCTTCAATTCTTCTCTTATTGAATTGATTTCTTCGTAACTAACATTTGTAAAGTGTGGAAAATCCCATAGGGCAATTTCGATGGCAATGAATTGTCCGGGTACGGAGCTTGGGGACAATTCTTTTGTCATAAAAGTTGTGATATAGTTATTTAACACAAGTGTGACATCGTTCAAGATGAAATCAGTAGCGATTTCATCAATATATCCCTGATCGTTTCCTTCCTTATCTTTTACATAAGAAAATTGGGGCACAAATACTTTTGAATCTCTATAGGGAAGAACAGGATAAACAAGGATTTCTTTGAGCAATTTTTCATAAGCCTCTTTTAAACTTATTCTCATTTGGTCGAAATAAATGCGCAATCTTCCTAAATAAACCAGATATGCTTGATTTTTATATTTTACTTTTTTCTCCCTTTTATATAATGAATTAAATTCCTTTGCTTTTGCAATAATCTGAGGGGTTTCTTTTTCATTTCTGAAACATTCGGCATATAGTTCAATTAAGGAATCGTAGGAAAAATTGTTTAGTCTTAAATAACGAAGAATGTATAATGATGAAATTGCATTTGACACATACATATCAGCTAGCATAAGAGCTTGAATTGTAGAAAAATTTTCAAATTCTATATTGATTTTTGAACCTGGGCGGTTGATATATTTCAGTATCATGGTTTTATAAATATTAATGAGGAGCCATGCTTGGCGGTGGTTGGCCGAAACTATTTAAATGTGTGTTTTCTTAATTATAATTCCTTTAGTAAATCGAAAAGGGGCTTGGTATCCGATTGGGTTTCGTTGGCTTCGATGGTTTGATAAAAGCTGAAGGGATAGCATGTATCTAAAGAATAGTATCGCGCCACCTGACTTTTAATTTCGGTTGTCATATAGGAGCCTATCACCTCTTCGCACTCATAAAAGTCGAGTAATGATTCGATTGAGGTGATGCCCACATTAAATCTTTGTTTAGTATCGTTCGGAAATTCGTGGTTGAGTTTTGTAATATAGAGGCTTTGGTCGATTTGTTGTTGCACTTTTTCGATGTGCACCACTAGTTTTTCGGCGCACAATTGTTGTAATTTTTGGTGGTCTTCGGGGGCGAAACTAATTTGCCGAATTTCTTTAACAAAGGTTTTAAAATCGGCCTCAAAAGCTGCGAAAGCGGGTTTTAAATCCTCACGTGTGTAGCGCAATTGGGGGGTAGTGAGAAGTTGCAACTGAGGAAACGACCATAGGGGCACATAAATTATATCGCTATTTTCTTCGTCATCCTCGTCGTATTGATATGAACTAAAATCTTGATCGATGCAAGAGTCAACCGAAAATATTTCGTCAGGATTAAGGATGATTTTGACAAATAAGGACAGAAATTTGTTTTCGTTTATCTCACTAGAGGTGTGATCGAACACAAATATATCAATGATATTCTCTTCGAAAAAGGGTAGCAGCGAATCGTGATGAAGGTCTCTAATGCAATTGTCGAAAAAATCCTTCAAATCGTTTCTAATATTTTTATAGGTATGTTCTACGCGGCCCAAACTTATGAGTAAGCTCTTATCTCTATGCTTTTGATTTTTGAATTTTTTATAATTATGATAATCTTTGCGTAGATTTGATACCATTTCCACTTCACTTTCGTTAAGTTCGTAGCATTGTTCAAATAAATCTAACAGCTTATCTTCAGGAATAAGCTTTAGATATTTGTAATGATAAAAGTTAAAACTCGTGCTGGAGAAATAGTAGAGAGAATCGGCAAACATTAGGTTTGAAAAAATATTTACGCCTTCTTCCTTATAATCGAATTTGGAATCGAAACTGTCTATAAAATTAATTTTCATTGTGCCCTCCAGTTTTTTATTTTTGTTTATTGAAAAAATTTAATGGTTCATTCGAATTAAGCCCTCTTTAATTTCGATTTCCACAAGGCAGGTTCGAAGAAGCATCACAAAATTAAAAAGAAAGATTCGGATAAAATGTTAATTCTGCATTTTTTTTTATTTTAAAAAAAATTCTTCCTGAAATTTCTCTGTTCCAACGATTATTTTTTTTTCGCTAGAAATTCGAAAATTGCGCTTTCTCCCGATTTCATTAAGGTTTTTAAGTCGAAAATTTATTTTTATATCAATACCTAAAATGATAAACATATAAAAATCGATTTTTGGAGGCATTTACATAATGATAAACCTATAAAAATTGATTTTCGGAGGCATTTACAAAATGATAATCGTATGAAAATGCATTTTTATATGAAAACACAAAATGATAAACCTATAAAAATGAATTTTCGAAATCATTTACATATTGTTTATCCTATGAAAATCGATTTTTATATGAAAACCTAAATTGTTTATCCTATAAAAAAATTTTTTCAACTATAAACCCAAAATGATAATTCCTCAAAAACGAATTTTCAATTAAAAACAGAAAAACACCCTCTGTCGAAAATGAATTTCACACAAAATACAAATTATTTTTTTTAATTTAAAATTGATTTTCCTTAGTAATACACTTATTATCATTCATTTAATTTCATTTCTTATTTAGACTGAATATAAATTGCATATATGTATTGCTATTATGTAGATTATATATAACTTTGTTCCCCACAAAGTAGTTAAATTTTTTATTCATTTAAAACCACAAAAGTCATGGCAACACCAACTGGTTCACATTTAGGTAAAAATCCATTTAAAAAAGCAATGTCGAGCAGCGTTCCTAATGCTGTAGAAATATCACAAAGCCTAGTTGATTCGTTAACAATTCCTGCTGAAACTAACGAAGACATCGAAGCCCTGCTAGACTATTATTCACCCAAGAATACAGCCCTTCAGCAAGAAGCAGCCCTTCAGAAAGCGAATGTGATATTTCGCACATCGGCCACAAAACAAGTAGTACTCACCATAAAAGGCGAAAAAGCTGAGCTTACCGATTGGATTAAACAAATATCAGACGTGTATCCTAAAGACACCGAAGAGTACGACCGCCTACTAATAGATGGTGCTAGCAGTTTCTATGTTGGCTCACGCACAAACCGTCTTATTCGCATTAATGCCCTCATTACGGCCATAGGAAGCGACGCTTCTTTGGCTACAGTTAAAGCTCAAATTCAAGTATATGCCACTGCTTTGGCAGGTAAAAAAGCAACACAGAGCGTTGATAAGCAAAAAGTTAGCGACGACAGTGTTGATGTTTCCGAATTGGTGAACGATTGTGCAAATGGCCTTTGGTATGTCTATTGCGGATTGATTCAACTAAACATCGAACATCCTGAAGTCGCCTTGGCGTTCTTTCCCATGCAACTCATCTATAAGGCAAGCAACGAAAAACGCTATACTTTGTTAGTTCCTGCTCATATCATCAAAAAAATATGTATTCACACCTTCAAAACAGGAGAAACGGTCACCCTGACCAACAATTCGACCCAAGAACTGAAAGTGGGGCTGGCTTCCGCAGCCAAAGGCAACGTATTGGTATGGTATACTTTGGCCCCTTCACAAACGGTTACCATCAATCCTAATTTGCTGGGAAACCTCACCAACCGTTACGTTATGGTGAAGAATGAAAGTCTTACCGAAAGAGGCGATATCACCTTTGTAATTAATGTAGCTTAAAAACATTCACTCCTTAATATATAGAAAGCCCGGCAGCAATGCAGGGCTTTTTCTTTTTTATACTGAATTTTAAAACCGAATTTCGAACGAAATGCGGCTAAGCAATCGTAAAGCCTAAAGCTTCTGAAGTCAAAAGGCCTTGTTGTTAAAACTTGTGTCCTACCCTATCGCCCTCAACCAACAAAATATTAATCAACATTCACTCCTCCACCCAAACAGAGTATTGGAATGTGATATTCGTTCATCAAAAGGGCTTCTTTGTCGGCATGCGCAAAATAATAATATTCGCTCGAAGGCATCGACATCATACATATAGCATCGGCCCCACAGCTATTCGCATATTTCATGGTTTGCCATGCATAGCCCATCGCATACACCGTGGCATCTTCCTTAACCCTTGTCATTTTAATACCCTCGCTTTCGAAACATTTTGTTGCCAACTCAATATTCAACAACAACTGATTAGGCCATTCGAAACCGGGCTTATTAATGGAATATAACATAACTTCAGAGTCGAAAATCGAGGCAAAATCACAAACATCCTCCAACACCAATTGAAATGACTCGTGACTACTCACAGGTAGAACGATGCGTTTAAACGAATTTAGTAGAGGCGATGCTTCCTGAAGCACTAAAACCTTGGTACTCGACTTTTCGACAAGTTTAAGGATGTTGGCACCAAACAACATCTGCTTAATCCCCTTCATGCGATGCGCACCTACCACCATTAAATTATATTCTTTTTCACAGGTAACATAGTGAATCTCTTCGAAAAGATTGCCCACCCTAAGCTTAAAATAACACGTCAAGCCTTTCTCACGGGCAATAGCTTCGGCCTGAGCCCTCAAAAGTGCCTCTGCCTCAGGCCTTGTATGCGATTTGTCGTGTATGACATGCAACAAAGTGATGCTCGATTTATTTTTCAGCGCAATAACTACTGCCTGCTGAATTGCTTTCTCAGCTAAGGGGGAAAAATCGTTTGGTACAATAATGTTGTTATTCATATTTTCTCTTTCTTTTTAAATGACGTTAAATAGTTTTAATTCATACGATATATAATATATGTTTAGATGATACATATATTCATTTTATCTTTAAAAATGGGCATCACAACCTATTCGTGTTGATATTTAGGATGATAAACCACACAAATAACAACATCACATTTTGCAATTGCACAAATTCAACCACAAATGTATAAATTCTTTTTCGAATATATTTCATTTCTGTTTTTTTTAACGTTTCAATTATTTTTGAAATCTGAAAAAATAATTCAATTTATAATACAAAATATCCATCAGCGGGGATTCGAGACTGTTTTTCACACAAAATAAATTTTTATGCTGAAATAAATCCATCGACTAACAATCCATTAAAAAACATCATCCACATTACGCAATTCGCATAAAATCAAACAAACAGAAAAGCAATTGGCATAAGGCTTTCGGCACCAAAATCAATAATTTTGCCGAATAAAAGCCTTAGTATGTATAATAATATATAACTTTGCTCGATAAGAATATTTATTATGAATGATTCAAAACCTTATTTACTGGCAAATGCCACCATAACCAACGAAGGACAAACTTTCGAAGGAAGTGTTTTCATACAAAATGGCATCATACAAGATGTTTTCACCGACGAAAACCCCCTCCCCGACCCCTTTAATATTGAAGGCTTAACCACCATCGACCTAAGCGGCCAACATCTAATTCCGGGAGTCATCGACGATCAAGTTCACTTCCGTGAGCCAGGTTTAACCCACAAAGGAGATATCTATTCTGAAAGTAAAGCGGCTGTAGCAGGAGGAATAACTTCGTTTATGGAGATGCCTAATACCAAACCCGGCACCCTCACACAAGAATTGCTGCAAGAAAAATATGATATCGCTGCCGAAAAATCATTGGCCAACTATTCATTTTACATGGGCACTTCCAACACCAACATAGCAGACGTTCTGCTAACCGACCCCCGCAACGTATGTGGTGTAAAGATCTTCCTTGGAGCTTCAACAGGCGATATGTTAGTTGATGACCTTCCTGCACTAAAATTAATCTTCTCAAAAAGCAAGATGTTAATAGCAGTTCATTGCGAAGATGAACTCACCATTAAGGAAAACCTCTTCTTTATCAAAAAAGAGTATGGCGAAAACATCCCCCCTCAAGCGCATCCATTAATAAGGAACGCTAAAGCATGCTATTTATCGTCAAAAAAAGCTGTCGAACTGGCTCAAACATACAACACACGTCTTCATCTATTGCACTTATCCAGCGCCATCGAAATGGATTTGCTTGATAATTATGTACCCCTCCATAAAAAACGCATCACATCCGAAGTGTGTGTTCATCATCTATGGTTTAGCGATAAAGATTATGCAACTAAAAAAAATCTCATCAAATGGAATCCTGCAATTAAGGCAGAATACGATCGCGAAGCACTCTTCAATGCACTATTAGAGAACAAAATTGATGTTATAGCCACCGATCATGCTCCTCACACACTTCAAGAAAAACAAAATTCCTATTTAAATGCCCCTTCAGGCGGCCCCTTGGTTCAGCACTCGCTTCAAATTATGCTTGAGTTTTATCAGGGAAAATTATTAAGCCTGAATAAAGTGGTCGACAAGATGTGTCATTCTCCTGCAATATGCTTTAAAGTTGAAAAACGTGGTTTTATACGTAAGGGATATTATGCCGATTTATGCGTATTCGATCTGCGAATACCCACCTTGGTTGCAAAAGAAAACATATTATATAAATGTGAATGGTCACCCTTCGAAGGCGAAACTTTTAATTCAACTATAACGCATACCTTTGTCAACGGAAATTTAATCTATTGCAATAAAATATTTAATGAATCAGTAAAAGGCCAAAGGCTTCTTTTTGAAATATGAAGATCAGAAAATCATTTCGTTTAATAAGTCTCTTAATCATAGTCTTAATATGTTTTTCGTGCGGCAAAAGAGATAATATTTTGGCCGATGCTCCCGACAACGTTATTCCCCGCGAAAAGATGATAAATGTGCTCGTCGACTTGCATCTTATCGAAGCATCAATGGCGCAATACTATGGTGTACCTCTTGATATGAAGATGAAGGCTGCAACATACTATGCCGTATTGTATAAGAAGTATTCTATAACTCACAGCCAGCTAGTAAATAGTCTTTACTATTATTCGATAGATTTGAAATATTTCGGGAAATTGTATCAGGAAGTAATTACGCGATTAAGCGTAATGCAATCGTCCGTTCGCTAATTAAAACCTTAAGGTTGCTTGGTGTAAGTGGCCGTATAACTAGCGCTATCGGTATCAATCACCGTATATTGAAGCGTAATCTTTGCATCGTTAACCAATATCCCATTGCCGTAAATCCTTGTTGTATTACTACACACCCATTGGGTTGGAATAGTAAGCGTTGTGCTTGAAACTGTAGCATAGGGTTTCACATCAACGCCTAATAAATTAAAGTTAGAAATAAATATTTCGGATGAATTTGCTGTGTTTTTGGTAATGGTAATCGAAAAAGAGACTTTGGCGGCAGGATTTTCCACACAAGTCCAATTGCCAACATATTTATCTCTATCATCTGCCGTTGGGTCAATAGTGCTTTTATCAACCTGACAAGAAGCGAACACTATAAATAAAAGGGATAGGAATTTAGCAATAGTTTTCATGGGATTCGTTTTCGATATATCGTCAAAAATTATGCCGTTTTAATAAAGGGAGAAAATATTGGGTTTCATAGAGTGAAGCATTTAAGTGTAAAGTGAATAAAAATGATTCAGTCACAAAATAATTCTATATAAATTGAAAGCATAGGAACTACCCGTATCGCCATCCGACCAATTTCCGCAATATCTATCCAATAAAAAACAGCATGAGAAGAGATAATATTTTCGAAACAATAATTATGGCATGGTTTTTGAAAAATCCTTGAAGCATAACTAAAAAATAAAATGCTATACCCTATGAAAAAGAAACTCATCGTCCTGCTCTTTATGTTTCCTTTTGTGCAACTCATTGCGCAAGCCGAAGCAATTCCAGTTAAATCAAGCATTAAAGAAGTCACAGTCTTTCTGAGCGGAGCTCAAATTAGCAGAACTGCTAATGCTGTTGTTCCAAAAGGCGCTTCTACTATGATGTTCACTGACTTGTCTCCCTACATTAACGCCAATAGTATTCAATTAACAGCAAAAGGTGATTTCACAATAATGTCTGTTACCTTTCAACAAGATTATCTCGAGAAACCACAAAAGTCGAAAGAACTCATACAATTGGAAGACACTCTGGAAAAACTAAATAAAGAGCTAGACTTTCAGAAAAGCATGCGAGATGTGTGCACGGCAGAAGAATCTATGTTAAATGCCAATAAAATAGTGGGTGGTTCAAACACAGGACTGAAACTTATCGATTTAAAAGAGAATATTGATTTCTTTAAATCAAGACTTATCGAAATAAAAACCCGTTTTATAAGTTTAAATGAAAAAATAAAAAAGATAAGCGAGAACATTCAACGAGTTAATCAGCAGATAGCTGTGTTTGCAAGCACCAATAAATCATCAGGAATTATTTTAATCGATGTTTTTGCCAAAGAAGCAGACCAAGCCGAATTTTCATTAAGCTATTATGTATCCAATTCAGGGTGGGTGCCTGTTTATGACATCAGGGCAAAGGATGTAAATAGTCCTATTTCGTTGGTTTATAAAGCCAATGTTGCACAAAATAGTGGTGAAGATTGGAAAAACGTCAAACTTACCTTATCAACAGGCAATCCAACTCTTGGAGGCAGTAAACCACAATTAAATCCATGGTATTTGAGTTTTTTATATGCTCGTTATGATAATAATAAGAACATAAGCAATAGACCCGCTGCAATGAACAAGGTCTCACAAGCAGCAGAATATAGTCAAATGGAAGCTAAAGACAATAGTGGTTATGCAAACACATTGGCTGATTACACAGAGGTCACCGAATCACAAACCAACATTGAGTTTGAAATTAAAGTTCCTTATTCTATTATGTCTGATGGTAGAAATATTGCAGTTGAAATTCAAAAGCATAGTGTTAATGCTGAGTATGAATACTATTGTGCTCCAAAATTAGACAGGGACGCTTTCCTATTGGCTAAAATCACAGGCTGGGATCAGTATAATCTTCTGCCAGGTGAAGCTAACTTATATTTTGAAGGCACTTATGTAGGGAAATCATATTTAAACACCCGCAATACTAATGACACCCTTGACATTTCGCTTGGACGAGATAAAAGTATTATTGTAACCCGAACTAAATTTAAAGACTTCTGCAGTAGCAAGACCATAGGCTTAAACAAGAAAGAAACTATTTGCTGGGGTATTACAGTTAGAAATCAGAAAAAGCAAGCCATCAAAATTATTATTGATGAACAATTCCCGATTTCGAATGACAAAGACATTGAAATAGAAAAACTTGAAATGTCATCGGGGCTTTACAATGAAGAAAGTGGAAAACTAACCTGGAAACTTAAAATGGAACCTTCTGAAATAAAAAAAGACATGAAGATTTCTTATTCAATAAAGTATCCTAAAAGCAAATTAATAAATCTGTAAATTGATAAACTTTACTTTAACTGCCCGGAAAGATATTTCGGGCAGTTTTTATTTATAATGATACCCTTATCCCCATCCCAGTATATCTTGAATTCATCAATGGATATATTTTTAATTTTGAATTATTGCTAATTAACTTGCCTATTGCCCATCCTAAAGCTGAACCCATTACAACATCTGACGCCCAATGCTTATTATCATAAATTCGTGAAAGCGCAACCCCCGTTGCAATTGTATACGATAATATAGGAACCCAAAGAATGTTTTTATATTCTGTTGCAAAAACCGTCGCAATTGAAAATGCTGTTATTGTATGCCCGGAAGGCATTGAATTGTAATTAGATTGCCCCAAAGGGCCATCAAACAATTGAACATCTCCTTGGTCATATTGGAAAGGTCGGGGTCGATGCAATATTTCTTTCAACAATAATGACGTAAATCCACTCAAGACAAAAGCTTTTCCGGCCTCAAGTGTTGTTTGTCGTAATTTTTTCGATTTTGATATTTCGGCAGTTAAGAAAAGTACTCCAAGCAACGGAACACTGAATTCTCCACTGCCAAAAGGCTCAAGCACTGAACTAATATTATCGGCAATATTGCTTTTGTTTCGTTGAAAGAAATCTTTTATCACCTTATCTTGTGAATAAACTAAGGCCGTTCCTAAAAGCACTGCCCCAGCGATTTTGAATTGCGTTGCATCCCAACGAATAGGACTTAGTAATATCTTGGCTTCATCACTAAAATATGATTTTACATATTTCACATTCAACTTATGATTTACATTTGTTGAATCCTGGCAGTGTAAAACAGATGAGTTTATGATTGTTAATCCTATACAAATGATAAGGATTCTTAATTTCATTTCTTTTTAGCTTCTTCCCAATAAATATCCATTTCTTCAAGACTCATATCTTTTAGTGATTTCCCCTGTTTTCGGGTTTGATCTTCTAGATATTGAAATCGTTTAATGAACTTTCTATTTGTTTTCTCTAAAGCATCATCAGCATTCACATTAATGAATCGCGCAAAATTGATTAAAGAAAAAATTAAATCGCCAAACTCGTCTTCTATTTTTTCCTTTGGAGAATGATTATCGAATTCGGCTTTTAGTTCCCCTACTTCTTCAACTACCTTATCAAAAACCTGCGAAGGGTCTTCCCAATCAAAACCAACCCCTCGGGCTTTCTCCTGTATACGGTATGCTTTTACCATGGCAGGCAAGGATTTTGGAACACCACTTAAAACAGAAGAGCTTCCATTTTTCAGTTTAATATGTTCCCAATTCGATTTAACATCTTCGGCATCGTTCACTTTTACATCACCAAAAACATGAGGGTGGCGCTGTATTAACTTATGATTTATACTGTCGATGACATCAGCAATGTCAAAAACATCTGTTTCTGAAGCTATTTTTGAATAAAACACCAAATGCAACATCAAATCACCGAGTTCTTTTTTAATGTCATCATAATTATTTTCCATAATAGCATCAGAAAGCTCATAGGTTTCTTCGATGGTTAAATGGCGTATACTTTCAATGGTTTGTTCCTGATCCCAAGGGCATTTCTCTCTTAATTCATCCATTATATCAAGCAATTTACCAAAGGATTGAAGGGCTTTTTCTTTCATCATTTCTTTTTTCCAAAATTACATCATTTGCTTATACCAAAATTATTAATTTTACAATTGAAGGAATAATCAGACCCTTATTCAAGAATTTCTTGATGCTATCATCAAAAATGAGGTTTCAGAAAGGTAACTTTGCCTTTAAG
The DNA here is from genome assembly GCA_903922465.1 of uncultured bacterium. Lineage (GTDB taxonomy): Bacteria > Bacteroidota > Bacteroidia > Bacteroidales > CAIXTV01 > CAIXTV01. The sequence continues at coordinate 48,479 of CAIXTV010000098.1, read as the reverse complement.
AGCACATTTTTCAAAGTAATCTAAGCTAAGCCCAAAAGAGTAGGTGGTTTTTGTTGAAACTGTTTTATATATCAATTCCCATAGCTCATTTTCGTTACAATATATTTTGAGTGTAGTTCTGTTGTTTTTCTTGAAGACCAAACTAAAACCACATTCGCTTCCAATGGCTATAGTTTTGATTTTATTAAATTCGGGTTTCCCTTTTTTATATATGATTTGGTATATATCAATATCGCTTCCATTAGAATTTAGTGTCCATCCGCAACAATAAGCATCCAGATTTTTAAAACATGAGCTTAGCCCGGTTATTAAATAAATATAATTCTTGTCCTTCAAAGCTTCCTTAACGTAATAGTTACTGAAATGGACAGTTTTTATAATTTCATGCTCCTTCCACAAGGACTTAAACCATTTAAAAACTTGAAATATTTTCTGATTTCTACCATTACTGAAATGCTTTAATCTCTCAAAGGTCCAAATAACATAATTTATCAGAAAAAACGGAATCACTAAAATAACACCCATAACTAAATCGGCAAAATCTCCTAAGCCTTGATAATTTATATCTTTTCGTGGCTCAATTATGAACCCCCATATCACAAAATAAGCAATTAAAACGCTTATCACGAACTTTGTTAAATAAAGTAGCGAAACTATCGCTTTATAATAATCAAATTTAGTGTTTTTCACAAGTATACTATGGTTTAATGATAATAACTTTAAAAAGGGAAAGCAAAAATACAGTATATTTTCAATTTCCAACAAAAATAATAAATCATAGTTATTATTTTCATGCATATAACGGCATTAAGATTCAATTTAAACCTTAAATAAAAGCGTCACAGGTATTTTTTGGGAACTAAGCAAAAAGTTCGTGTAATCTAAAAATCATCTTATTATTATAACCTTTTATAAGGAAGTCAGATTAACAGGAGACTAGACTATCGTTACGAATTTATATATGGCGCTCATTGTTTAGCCTACTTCAGGTTCTAAATCCGAAATCACTAACATAGCTTAGTGTTCAAGATTAATTCTTCGTAGAAGTTTTATTATCGGCAATAATCCTCCTGAAGATTGGGGTTCAGTCTTCTCCTATTACAGTGAGTTAATTGTTTTTTCACACTAAGACTTAATCCGTTTCTGATTAAAAATCTTAAACCGTTTCTGACTTAGGTCGCCTTACAGCTTGATTTATTGGCAGTTTCCTTTAAATAATAAAGACATATCACTTCTGATAAATGCCAGTTCATCAAGAGTTGTATCCTCTTGTCAACGAAGATGCTATTCGTGTCAACGAAGATGCTACTCATGTCAACGAGGATGCTATTCCTTGACAAGAGTCGGCATTTCAAGGCCAATAATCGCATTTCCGCCTTACAAAGCACGCTCTTAGACATTTACAAATTGCTAACCTTTAGTGATTTTAGTTCTTCCCTTTGTGGTATTGCAGCAAACCTTAATCTAAGTTTTATTAGCTTTGATAAGTTGAGATTTATAAAAATGGGGAATTGAATATTGGGTTAGAGTTGAGCTATTGGAATAAGTGGATGTATTATTATTTTGTTGAAGTGAAGTTGAATAATAAAAAGTTTATCTTTGATGATTAAAGAACTAATATTATGAAAAAGCTATTTACTTTTTGTCCTTCTCAAATTTAAATATATCCATATTAAAGGAAAGCATCAGAAAAGCCCACTGCGGAATACGTTCACTGTTGTAAACTACCCCAGTGTTAACGAATTGAGCTACTTTGAAAGACGCAGAAGACAACATAAACGAATAGCCACCCGATAGTGTGAGATAATTGTATACATTCCAAACGGCACTCAAATCGAATTCATTTCCAAGGCTTTTATTGAATGAATAAATAGAGGAGCTTTTATAAAAGAAATCCTTGTCGGAATTAAAATAATGGTATTCGCCCTTAAGGCTCCAATTCGTATTTATTTTATAGTTTAAACTCAAATATAAATCATTGAGCCCCATACCTAAAGCATCTTCATTAGAAGTAAAATAATCCATGCTGCCATTAAATTTATGGGTAGAACCATACAAAAGATTAAAACGATTGTCTTCTTTTTTGTCGTTATTAAACTGCCCACTCCAATGTTCATAACCCAGCTGTAATGTCAGTTTATCAAAGAAGGTATAATTTACATCGGCCTGCGCAAACCATGCATTGATGTTAACACCACTCTTGTTTTTCCCATTCTGAAAATAACCTCATGCCGAGGCACTGAATTTAGGGGTTTTATAAATAAAAGATAATCCTGAAGTTAAACGCAAATAGGTTGTATTGGTTGTAAATGCTTTTTGATAACCATCGGTTATTCCATTTGCAGTGATTTTAAGATTTCCTATTTTTTTTGATAGCCAGATGAATCCAAGTGATTTATAGTTGGTTGCACTCAATAGAGAGTAGTCAGTTCCCCAAAGAGTTGCATCGGAAGCCTGATTAAATGCTCCCCCAACATCCAACGACCAAGTGTTGTATTTCAGGTGCAATAATAAACCATCATGTGAGGTGCCCATCTGATTCCAATTTGACGCACTTAAAAGCCGTTCATTATCAAATGAAAATTCCTGTCGCCCCATTTTAAGCCATAGCGAATCGCACAATTTCACATCAACCCATCCTTCTTTTAAGGCAGTAGTAGCATTGTCAGCTTTAAACTTCTCGTCACCCCAAACCCTAACATCCTGAAATGAAATTTTCGCAATAACCTTATCATTAGCAAATCCAAAACTTAAACGGCTTCGTTGACTCACCATGAAATTTGGGTTCGGATTTGTAGATACCATTTGTTTATACCCATCACGAAACTCGAATCTTGGTCGTAGTTCCGCATTGATGGTGAATTGAGCTGAGAGATTTTGCAGTAAAAATAAGCTGCAAATGATTACGAATCCAAAATTAGTAAGTTTCATATGAGTGAATTTAGTTGAACATTCCTTTTAAATAATGTTTAGTGTGTTCTTGCTGAGGATTATTAAAGAACTCATCAGAGGGACCCTGTTCAATAACTTCACCCAAGTACATAAAAACAACATTGTCAGCAATGCGTTGAGCTTGTTGTAAAAAATGAGTCACCAGAACAATTGTGTATTTGCCTCTCAATTCGAGGAACTTGTGTTCAATAGTCTGGCTCGAAATAGGGTCGAGAGCGGAAGTAGGTTCATCTGCCAAAATAATTTCAGGATCTACTGCCAAGCCTCGGGCAAGACATAAACGTTGCTGTTGACCAATTGATAACTTTGAAGCGGGCTCATGAAGACGATTTTTAACCTCTTCCCATAAATTTGCCTGCTCTAAATAATGCTGAACACGTTTATGCAAAATCCTCTTACTTAATCTTCCACTGATACGTAATCCAAAAGCCACATTATTAAAGATATTCATAGGAAGTGGATAAGGACGTTGTGAAAGCAACCCCATTTTCTTTCTAATTTCGGTAATATCCTGCCCCGATTCTAATACATTCTGGTCATCAATAACAATGCTTCCGCTTACTTTCATTTCAGGATAAAGGTCAGTTAAACGATTAAGGGTTTTCAACAGTGTAGTTTTACCACAACCTGAAGGGCCAATAATTACGGTAATCTTCCCCTCAGGAATACAAATATTTATATCTTTCAATATACTCTGCTTCCCAATAGTGAGATTTAAATTTTCTATATGTATTTTACAACCCTGATGCATAATCAAAAACGGATTTTATTTTTTTCGTACTTCCGAGAGAAATAACGGGCAAAAATACTAATTAAAAGGATAATAACCGTTAATACTAATGCGGATGTATAAGCACGAGCTTTAACTTCAGGAATAGGTGAACTTAGCTGAAAAAATATCGACAAAGGAAGTGTAGCTGCTGGTTGGTTTAATGAGGTTGGAATACTATCGGTGAAGCCCGCCGTAAACATTACAGCTGCTGCATCTCCAATAGCTCTTCCGAACGACAAAAGTATAGACGTTATGAAGCCAGGAATACATTGCCTCAATACAACTCTGTATGATGTTTCGGAAAGTGTTGCACCTAATGAAAAGGTAGATTCGAGCAAGCCATTAGGTATTGTTTTAAGAACCTCGTCAAACGATCTAATCATAATTGGAATAATGAATAAAGTTACAGTAATAATTCCGGCTAGAAGAGAAGTTCTAACACCCAAATAAATCATAACACCAAATGCAAAGGCACCATAAACAATTGAAGGCACACCCCACATCAGGTCAAGGAGAAAGCGAATAAAATTTGTTGATTTTTTATACTTCCGTAGATGTACATTAATAAAAAGGGCCACAGGGATTGCAATTAACATGGCGAGCAAAGTAGCCCCAATCGCAAGATAAAAGGAGCCCAAAATGGCATTCAATATACCTCCTTCTTTCCCAAAATAGAACCCACCTTTTGGCTCTTGGGTTAACATTTCCCAAGAAAGGGAAGGTAAACCTTTATATACTATACTAAAAACAATTAGCAACAAACTAATAGCTATAAAAGCTGTTGAAAAGAACATCAAAACTCTAAAAAATCTTTCTTCAATTCGGGAGGTTTTTCTCATTAGTATTTATAGATTCTTTTCGAGTCTAACAATAGCCATCCTCGAAGCAAAATTAAAAAAAAGAACAATGACGAATAACACTAAAGCTGCAAGCATTAATGCAGAATCATATAAAGGAATCGACATCATTTCGCCATAATTGTTGGCAATTAGTGCTGGCAATGGATAACCAGGCTGCAAAGTACCATAAGGTATTCGTGTAACGTTTCCAACAACCATCATCACCGCGATAGTTTCGCCAAAAGCTCTTGATAAACCAAGTCCAATAGCTGATACAATTCCGGGGAAGGCTTTTCTAAGAATTACTTTTTTAATGGTTTGCCAACGAGTAGCTCCTAAGGCCAGTGAAGCTTCGGTCAATTCCTCAGGAATGGTTTTAAATATTTCCATTAAAATATTCAACATAAAGGGAATAATCATAATTGCCAACACAATAGCACCAGCTAAAATACTATAGCCAGAAATAGTTTTCCCAAATAAAGGAGCAATATAATCAGCTACAAAAGGCACAACAATTAAAACTCCCCAAACTCCGTAAATCACTGATGGGATTCCAGCTAAAATATCAATTATCGGATGCATAAGACTGAGCACCCATCTCTTGGCGTATTGCGTAATGTGCAAAGAAGTGAGCAAACAAATAGGAACAGCAAATAAAACTGCCAGAATTGTCACCCATAATGAACTTAAAATAAATGGCCAAAGACCAAACTTACCACTTATTGGCTTCCATTCAGTTGAAAATAACAAGCTTGAAATTGAATGATTGCTCAATAGGTTAGCGGATTTAATGTACAATCCTGTCCCTAACAAAAAAGGCAACAATACCACAAAGATTAAACTAATCAGCATCCATGAACCGTGCAAACGGTTGCGAACTTGTCGGCTGATTGTTAAAACACCCATTTGTACTACTTCTTATTAAGTTTCTCGATTTGGGTTTTGATTTGGTCAGCAGGTAAAGCTACATATCCAGCTTCAGGAATAAACTTTTGACCATCTGAAAGTATCCACTGAATAAAGGCTTTTACCAGATAACTCTTAGGAACACTGTTAGAAACAAAATACAAATCTCTTGCGGGAGGGGAAGGATATTTGCCTATACTAATTGCATTCATTATGCTGTCTAACGAAGAATAAAAGTTTTCATCAACATCAATTTTGCCGTTTTCATTTAAATCAATAGGCAAGACAGTCACTCCCTCATATGGTTTGCGTGTTTTTATATCAAAAACATAAATAACATTATTAAAACCTAAAGCGTTTTTATCATTTTTAACTGCATCAGCAATTCCTGGATCTCCAAACACACCAATTCCTGTTAAGCTCTCTTGATTTTTCCCTAGATATTTCCCCCACATTTCAGCTGCACCACATGCATCAGAGCGTGTATATCCAACAACTTTGGATGTGCAATTTGTTTTTACTAATTGCCCCCAACTTATTTTATTTTCAGATAAAAAAACTTCTGCTAATTGTTTTTTTGTTAATCCTTGCTGCATAATCTCTTTAATAACAGGATTTTTAACATTAATGGTTGGCAATACAGCGTCTTTCGTTATTGCAATATACCAGGCCCCTTTATTGATTTCCTCGGGTGAAATGGGGCGTGAAACCATTCCTAGGTCAACCATTCCTGACAAGGCATCGGTCATCCCTTTTCCTGCTCCACCTGCAGAAACATCAATTTTTACGTCTGGATGTAATTTCTTAAACTCTTCGGCCCATTTGACAACAATGGGATACATTGCAAAAGCACCTGAAATGCTAATCACCCCCTTCAGTGCCTGAGTTGAATCGGTTTGAATTGTTTTGTTATTTCCACATCCTGTTATCAACAGAAAACACATTGAAAAAACAAATACTGACACTGTGAAAAGAATTCTTTTTTTCATAATTATAATTTATAAACTATTTTTTGTGACTTTCAAAATAAAGGCCTAGCTTCTCGCTAAGAGTATTGACGAAATTCTGTAAAGGGTTTTGCAACATCATCTTCATCATTGGATTAACATCTGCATTAAGATACGTTATAACAGTTGAAGAATTTGCTGATACAATTTGCAAGGTAATTCCCAAATCAAAACTTACTGAGCCTAAAGATTGAGGAGTAATTACAATTAAAGAAAAAGGAGTTTTCTCTTTATATTCTAATTTTAGTTCTGGCAAGCCCTGAATGATAAAAGAGCAAGTGTTTTCATCTGCTTTCCATTGAGTAACCTGTGGAGGCATTAAGTTGCTGAAGTTATTAAAATCAGCTAAAAAATTATAAATGTGCTCATTAGACGCATTTACTTCAGTAATTTTACTTTCGACCTGTAACATTTATTAAAGTTTTTCTCCCCAATGTTCTGGAGCTTCACGCCAACGAATTAAAGATTCGATATCGCTTTGGGTTATATAATCTCTTTTAACTGCCTCATCAATTAAGGCATCGTAATTACTTAAGGTAAATAAAGGAATTTTGGCATTCTTGAAGTTTTCTATCGCTGAAGGAAGTTGATAAGTAAAGATAGCAATCATCCCCTTTACCTTACATCCTGCATTGGTTAATGCTTCAACAGCTTTCAAACTGCTTCCGCCCGTTGAAATTAAATCCTCAACCACAACAACTGATTGACCAGATTCAACAACACCTTCTATTAGATTTGATAGGCCATGTGCCTTTTCAGAAGTGCGAACATAAACAAAAGGCAAACCCATATCCTGTGCTATCAATGCTCCGTGGGCAATTGCACCTGTGGCAACACCGGCTATAACATCTGGCATGCCAAATTCGTCATGTATCAGCCTAACAAACTCCTGACGGATATAGGTTCTGATAGTAGGATAGGATAAGGTTTTTCGGTTATCACAATATATTGGAGACTTCAAACCTGATGACCAAGTAAAAGGTGAAGCTACATTAAGTTTAATTGCTTTGATTTGTAATAAAAAATCAGCAACTTTGCCGGCAGTTTCTTTATTTTGTTTCATGATGCAAATGTATAAAGTTTTCATTAAAAATCGCGTAATAATCTTCACCAATTTTCAACCTATAAAGTGTGAAATGTATTTACATTTCGCTCCAGACGATACGTGCGTTACGTTGAATACATTTTTCCTTGATTTTATTGAAAGCAATTTTCAAGAAGGATACATTATTTGTGATTCTATTGAATTGGCTTTCAATTTATTTTTATCCAATTTCAAAATTATTGATGCTGCCGGGGGCATAGTTAAGAACGAGAAAAATGAATTGTTGTTTATCTTTCGTAAAGGTAAATGGGATTTACCCAAAGGACATGTTGAAGAGGACGAAAGCTTTTATAAGGCGGCTTTAAGAGAAGTTTCTGAAGAAACTGGCATTCCAAACCCTGAAATGGGAGATGAAATTATGTATATGCACCATATGTTTTTCGAAAAAAATAAATGGTACGTCAAAAGGGTGCTTTGGTATGAAATGTTTTGCTCCTCAGATACTCTATTAATTCCGCAAGCTGAAGAGAAAATCACTGATATCAGATGGTTTAATGCTCAGGCTACTGATGAAGTTTTTCAAAATAGCTTTGCCTCGATTAAAGAAATTACAAAAAGATTTATTTGATTTTTATCTTTTCTTGTCGATACCTTTAGACACAAATTCAATGCTTTAGTACCTATTAAATAACTTGAAATTTAGTCAATGAATTCCGAAGGTTCTAAATACAACTCAAAAATACTAGTAGAATCTGGGACCAAGTGGGCTCGCTTTAATAAAATGGATGAAATTTATTGGGCAAAAAGATTGCAATAAAATAGCTATTTAAGTAAAATACTACTGAAGTTTTAGTTCTTCTACCTGATAAATTTCGTAAGTATCCTTATCATAAACAATCGCAACAACATTACAATTTTGAGCATTCCAAGCAGGGTTTATGGTGTAGGAATAGGATTTTATTATAGATGAATCCTGCACAACTGGGACAGCAATTGTTGCAAGTTCGGCCCCCCAAGTGGAGTTTATTGCATTTCTTAAAACATGATTATGCACATAAAATGAATCAACTGGAGTAGGACCAATAGCCGAATTGTTGTTTTTCTGAGGAGAAATAAGGCTGTCTTCAATTATGAATATACTCAACATAAGGTTTTTGCTAAGGTTCGACTTAAACGTGGTTTTAATATATGTCTTTAGCAAAGGAGCCTGATATTTGTTTATAATCTGTAAAGCAATGCTAACAGGCTTTTGTTTAGCTGTAGCTACTGCAGTTCCCCATGATGCCATGTATAGAATATGTGTATTGCCCGGAAACCCAAATCTGTTTATCATTCCATCAGGTAAACCCGCATTACTCATACCAAACTTTGTATCAAAATCGGTACCGGCAGTTGTACGGAAGTCTGCCGTAAAGTTAGCATCAGGACTGGCAAATTCCCCGCAATGAACTTCCATTAATATCAGTGTGTCGCCATAAACAGTTTTCAAGTTGCGTGCAATTTGTGAGCCGGTTGGACAATACACACATTTAATCCCCGTGTATTCTTCCAACAAAACTTTATTATAGTAATTTGCAGAAAGTGAAGGGAAAACCGGGATTGAATCGGTAATGATGTTAATGTTGTCATCGGTATAAGGAGCATCAATTTTATCGCATGATACCATAGCGATAAGACAGCTGCTTAATAAAACAACCATCAAACTTATTAATTTAATTCTTTTCATAATAGATAATATTAAAAGCTACTTGTAATGGTTAAGGTGACCCCGTTTGAAGCAGGGACTGCGCGGCAAACACCCCCAACGCAAACCACCCCGTCTACTTGTTTCCCATAAACTAGGGCAATGCGACTGGTGTTATGCACATAAGCGACACCTACATTATAATAATGGAATTGTTTTGAAGCATCTTTGTTTCCGTAGTTCCATCGGTCGGTTAGAGAGAAAAACCATTTGGGAGCAATAGAAAGTTCGGCCATTCCCATTATCCAATTACCCTTATCCTGAACTGTAGATAAATGTTCGAATTCTAATCTAAGGGTTTTATTTTCTGTTAAAGCAAAAGACATGTCGACTATAGCAATATCACCATAGAGTAAGGAATCGCCTGTTTCCATGAGGTGTCCCTGAATGATGGCATAATTGTAAATCATATTTACATACATGGCACTCATTTTAAATTTTTTGCTGAATTTATGTCCTACTTCTAAATTAAAATCCTGAAAATAGGTTTCTTTTCCAAAGGAGAAGAATGAAGAGGAATACCCCAATGTGCCAGGTTGACTTACATAAGTGCTATCATCAATATTTTTTCTGTCAATAGAATTCACTTTTGAGAAATTCAAGGTGATGTTAGTCCCATATTTTCCACCCAAAAAGCTTCCTTTTTTAATCTTATAATCGATTTGGGCCTGATAGCCCATTTCTCCATTTGGTTGGGTAGAATAAGGATAATAAGCCGCCAAGCTATAGGTGTGCTCTTTTGAAATAGTAGGAAGATAATTAATATTCAGCACATTTCCGGTTTGAGTACGATCGGAACGAAAATCCATATTATCGACCCTTTTCCCACTAAGTGAAATCCCGAGGCCCTTTTGAGAATAGGAAAGATTGAGAAATAGTGCTTCTCCATCTTTATAAATGAAATTATTTACTGTTGAAGGGTCGTTTATTTTATGTGCATATTCACCCATAAAATCAAATCTACCATAATTCATACTAATTCTTCCTGCATAAGCACCAACATTGGCAGGCAATTTATAAAGAGGGTCTTGATCTTCTTGGAATTTGCTTACAAAGCTTCCTCCTAGGGTTATTTTCAGTTTCGCATCTTTATATTTTGAAATAAAATCATTTAATGAAACATCAACGTCTGCTCCCCTCACCAAACCTTGAGGCTTTTCAAAGAAAAACCTTTGACGTCCAATAACTCCTTTCACTGTAACACCTGCAAAAGGGGTATATTTCACACGTAATCCATCAAGCGAATTATCGAAACCAAGATTCCAGTTTTCGTAGGTGCGCAGGATTAATCCTGAACCAAATTGTTCGTAATAGTTTCCAACTGTGACTTCAATATTATCATTTTTATAGGTTGCAAAACGATAAGATATTCCATTCCCTTTGTAACGTTTATCATAACCAAGCATAGGATTCAGGAAGTTTTCGTAGCGCAATCCTGCAGTGAAATTCCCGTTGGTATATAATAGGTTGGCAAATCCGTTGACCAATAATTTCTCAGGTACATCGGGGGCGCCTATAGCTGAATCTTGAAAATAATACTGTGCATCCATCTGGAAGTTCCCACTGATTTTGCCTTGCGAAAGTACGTTTTGTGCTAAACCCCAAAAAGGAGAAAGTATAAGTGCAATAAATAATATTCGTTTCATTTATGAGATGTGTTGCTAATTGATTCTACTATTTTTTTAAATTCCAAGTCCCAAGATTACAGAGTAGCGTTGGGTCTTATTTTCCTTCCGTGGAAACATCTTCACCTGCAAGAATTTTTTTCACTACCTTAATTAGTTCCAGTTCGCCACCATCGGCAAAGGAAGTATGTTGCCATACAATTTCCCCTTTTCCGTTCAAGATAAAAGTATGAGGAATCATGTTGACATTCATGGCACGTTTGAAATCGCTGTTCACATCTAAAAGTATTTCAAATTCCCAGCCTTTACCTTCGGCAGTGGGTTTCACTTTTGATGAAGAACGTGAATCGTCGATAGAAACTGCATATAATTTCACTCCTGTTTCTTTTACCCAATCGTCGAAAACATCTGAAATGGCAGAAAGTTCTTTTTGACAGGGTTTGCACCATAAGGCCCAGAAACTAATAATGATGGGCTTGCCATCGTTATTGATTTTTGCTGTGTTAATGGTATTTCCTTTCACGTCTTTTAGCTCAACTGAAGGAACTTTTGGGTAATTCTTCTCTTTTATCTCCGCTTTTTGAGCCCATAATGAGCAGGATAGGAAAATTGAGAACAAGAAAATTGAGATGGTTTTCATAATGTAATCTATTTTTAATAAATTGAATGTTAGCTTTTAATTTGACATATTACGAATGCAAATAACGAGCCAAAAGTAATATTATTTTTCCTAAATCGGTACAATAAGGAAATATATTATCAGTGAGAGCAAATTCATGTCGCAAATGCTATTTCATATAAATAACTTTAAATCTGCATACTATGAAAAATGCTATTGATGCTATTGTCTGAAATGCCCTTGCTATTGTCTGAAATGCCCTTGCTATTGTCTGAAATGCCCTTGCTTTGGTTTGAGATGCCCTTGCTTTGGTTTGAGATGCCCTTGCTTTGGTTTGAAATGCCCTTGCTTTGGTTTGAGATGCCCTTGCTTTGGTTTGAAATGCCCATGCTTTGGTTTGAGATGCCCTTGCTATTGTCGGAAATGCCCTTGCTCGGGTGCGAGATGCTCTTGCTATTGTTAGCGAGGCCCTTGCCTTGGTTTGAGTTACCCTTGATATAAATTTTATATTGTATACTCAAATTGTGAATGAATCAATTGCGTCCTAAAATGATAACAAAAGAGATAGATAGGAGTATTTTATAAAAGGTGAAATTGTAGAATAATGAGCGTTTCATCAAAAAGATTCTCTCAATAAATTCAGTAGGGCCAAAATTTGGGATGATTAAACCTAGTAGTCATAAAACTTATTAGCAATCAAGAGCATTGTCGCATAAAAGGTGTAAGAGATAAGAGCAATTCTGGAATTATTTTTGAATTCATTAGAAATTTCAAAGGGCAGCATCTCAATAAAATCCGCCCTGCCCTCTGTAGAGATGAACAGGCTTATCGAGTTTGAGTTTTAGAACCGTTATATATTTATCGAGCACTTTTTCGGGAACATCAATATATACCAATCCGGGGACACTACTCCAAGAGATTTTACCTACTACTTTATGGGTGAGTTTGGTGTTGTTTCCAAGCACCACTATATCTTCAATTTTATTATCCAAGCCTTTCAGCATTACTTGCCCGCTAGTTTTGCCATGCAGAAACAAATAAAGTGTGGTGGAATCCTTTGATAAAGTGGTGGGTCCATAGAAGTGACCCTGTGGAATGCCACCAATAGTATTGAAGATAGCTTCGCCATTCTTTTTATTCCAGAGACCCAATTCTTTCAACACCATAATTTGCTCAGTTGGAATGCTTCCATCCTCACGTGGACCCATATCGAGAAGTAGATTTCCCCCATTTGAGACGGCATCCACAAAAATAGAGATGACTTCATAAGGAGTTTTCCAAATTGTGTCGTTTTGATAACCCCAACTTTCGTTGGTAGTCATGCAAAGTTCCCACCAATTGAATTTTGGGCGGGAAACCGGGAAATTTTGCTCAGGAGTTTCATAATCGCCATAACCCTGAAGTCGCCCATTAATAATAGCTTTAGGATTATTAGTCAAAATAATACTGCGAATTTTTTCCGATTCCCATTGCTCAGCACTGTGTTCCCAATCGCCGTCGAACCACCATAAATCGGGATTGAGTTGCTTGCTTATTTCTCGTATTTGCCCTTGAAAAAACTTCCGAAACCGATTCCATCTGTCATAGTCTACTTCTATTTTATATCTTGAACTATCTTTCAAGAAGCCGGGATAATCGGGATAGGACCAGTCGATAAGGGAGAAATAGGCACCACATTTAATGTTACGTTTGCGCAATTCATCGAAAAAGGGCTTTATCATATCTCTTTTTGCAGGTGTCGCTTTAACTATGCTCAGGTCGTTCATTTTAGTATCGTACATGGCTACACCATCGTGGTGTTTAGTTGTAATGACTGCATAACGCGCACCACTTTCCTCAATGAGTTTTGCCCAAGCAGCCGGGTCGTAATTCTTCAAAGTAAACCCTTTCAATTGTTTCATATAATCGGCATGGCTGATGTGTTTATTATGAAAGCTCCACGATTCCCCAATACCATCAACGGCATAAATACCTGCATGAATAAAAATGCCCAGTTTGGCGTCGGCAAACCATTGCATTTTATCTTTAATGTCTTTAGCTTCAATTTTCGACTGTGCAATGCTGTGTGGCGAATTTAACAGCAATGAAACCAATGATAAAATGGCAATGACTAAGTTTTTAATATTTTTCATAGTATTAATATTTAAGAGGATAAAAATACAATTAATATTGAAGAATGGAGATTTTTTTATTGAAAGAAGAGAATTTTACTGATTATTTCAATAGCAGAAAATCAAATGCATACAAGGGAAATCAAAAAAACATTTATAATTATCTTTGATATTAAGATAATGAATATCTTTGAAAAAATTATTATTGTCATTTTAAACAATATGTTCATCATGAAAAAAACAATACCTCTTATAATTATCATTTGCATATTCAAAACCCTATGTGCTAATGCACAGGCTTTTGATAGCAGTAGCGCACTTCCAAACTATTCTTTTTATAATGCAACTAAAACGATTTCGATTGACCCAAAAGGTGCCAATAGTCAAAACCTAAATAAAAGCCCTTCTCCAAAGGTCGTTTTCACCTCATCAAACCTGCCTATTATAGTTATAAATACAAATAACGTAACTGTTCCAGATACTCCAAAGATTGCGGCCTTTATGGGTGTTATATACCATGGCCCAGGCATTAGAAATTATATGACCGACCCTTTTAATAATTACAACAACAGAATTGGCATCGAACTGAGAGGCTCTACTTCTCAAGACTTTCCTCAGAAACCTTACAGCATAGAAACCCGCGACACAAGTGGGGAGGAACATGACACCATAGTATTAGAAATGCCTGAAGAAAATGCTTGGATACTTTATGCTCCTTATAACGATAAGTCATGTATGCGAAATACTTTGGTCTACGATTTAGCCAATAAAACTGGTCATTATGCAGCACGCACAAAGTTTTGCGAATTGGTTTTGAATGGAACCTACCAAGGGATATATGTGTGGATGGAAAAAATCAAACATGATGCCAACCGTGTTAATATTGCAAAAATGGAATCTACCGATACTGTTGGCGATGCACTTACAGGGGGATATATTTTTAAAATAGACAAGACAACTGGAAGCGGAGGCAGCGATGGTTGGAACTCTACTTTCCAGACAGCGGCAAGTCATACTGTTCGCTTTTTATATGATTATCCTGCATTTGACGAAATAGTTGTCCCACAAGAGAATTACATAAAGGCTTATGTAGATTCTTTTGAAGTAGCTTTAAATTCTTCTTATTTTGCTAATCCTGTAACAGGATATAGAAAATATATAGACGTGGGTTCTTTTATCGATTATTTCATATTAAATGAACTCACCAGAAATGTTGATAGTTATAGGCTAAGTACATTTTTATATAAGAATAGAGAAAGCGAAGGAAGAAAGATTGTATGTGGGCCGGCATGGGATTATAATATTGCCTTAGGGAATGCCAATTATAATCATGGCAGTTATACTAGTGGATGGGCTTATGTTGATAATGAATCCTATACTGGAGATGTACCGTTTTGGTGGGCGCGTTTTATGCAGGACACTTCCTTTACATCTAATCTTAAATGCCGCTGGAACGAATTAAGACAAGGGGTTTTTAGTAATGCTTCCATAAATGCATATATCGATACGACAAAGGCTTATTTGAACGAAGCTCAGGCACGCCACTTTGTTCAATGGCCAATTTTGGGAGTCTACACTTGGCCAAATCCAAGTCCTTATCCATCCAGTTATTCGGGAGAAATTACTGCATTAAAAACATGGATAACAAACCGATTGACATGGATGGATGCAAATATGCCTGGCTTTAACAATTTGCCTATCATCAACCTTGGAAACGATACTACAGCCTGCCCCGGTCAATTTGTATTGAATGCTGGAAATCCAGGAAGCACCTATTTATGGAATACAAATGACACATCACAAGCCATAACTGTTAGCGATGCTGGCATTTACAATGTTTTAGTCAACAAAAACGGGTGTAAGAAAACAGATAGTATTTCCATTAACATCTTACCACTTCCTACAGCTTTAGTAGGAAACGATACCAGTATTTGTCAGGGTAGCAGCATCGCTTTATTTGCGAGTGGTGGAGTAAGCTATGTATGGAATAATAGTGTTTTGCAAGGAGTCCCCTTCATCCCAATAAGTTCTCAATATTATGTTGTAACCGTAAATGGTGCTAATGGTTGTACAAATAAAGACAGTATTGAGGTCTCACTTATTACCCTACCCGCAAAACCGCAAATTACTGTTGTTTACAGTGCCATTGACACTTTAAAATCAAATATTGCCATTGGGAATCAATGGTATAAAGACGGAAATATTTTATTGGGGGAAAATGGGCCGAAACTAATGGTTTCATCTTTAGTCACAGGAAATTATACTGATATAGTTACCGAAAATGGATGCGCATCCGACCCTTCTGATGTTGTAAGCTTATATGCAGGAATAGCCCAGAATAATAATGACTTTACATTTTCTGCTTTCCCTAACCCTTTTGCAGCACAAACCAACTTTAGCTTTACCTTGAAAGCATCAAAACATATTTTCATTTCCATTTATGATGTTACAGGAAGATTAATCAGTATTCTTTGCAATTCAATGCAGGAAAAGGGGGAGCATAATATTCACTTCGATGCAGCAAAGCTACATTCGGGGGTTTATTATTATAATATTAAAGTTGGAGAGGATGCATTTACAGGTAAAATCATTAAGCTCGACTAATTATCATCCATATTTAATTTAACCAACATGAAAAATTATTCATTCATTAAAGCTTTCTTTTTGATTGCTTTTTTTACACTTACAAGCCTCACTAATATACAAGCTCAGTTTACACCTGGTAATTTAGTGGTTTTAAAAGTAGGAAACGGAGTAGACACATTATTTAGCTTGGGCAATCCATGCTATATACAAGAATACACTGCTTTTGGAACCTTAATGAATACAATAGCTTTGCCAACAACAGGCGCCAATCCTTATTGCATAAGTGGGTCTGCTTCCTCAGAAGGTCAACTTACTAGAAGTGCCGATGGCAGCCAGGTTTGCTTTGCAGGATATAAAATAACTCCTCCTTACACAATGAGTCTTTCAAGCAGTAGTGCTATTGCTGTGAAAAGAGTGGTGGCAAAAATAAACCAGTTCGGGACAATCTCTACTGCCGCAGAAACTTCTACAGCTTTTTCCACAAACAACATCCGTTCTGCAGTAAGCGATGGCAATGATAATTATTGGGCTGCCGGAGGAACCACCGGAGTTTATCATTTTGGAAGCCTTGCAACCGATACAGCAATTGTTTCCTCTACTTCAACAAGCATAAGATATATTGCCATTTTTAATTCACAACTATATTATATAACCAATAAAGGTACTTTTGGATTATATTTAGTTGGTGCAGGAACACCAACAACGGCAGGGCAAATATCTACCAACTTAATCGCAACAGGACCTACTTCTTCTCCTTTTGCTTTTTCGATGAACTCAACCTCTGACACTTGTTATATAGCCGACGACAGGGTTACGACTTCAGGAGGTGGAATTCAAAAATGGGTTAAGAATTCAGGAATATGGACGTTATCCTATACCTTAGGCACCGGAATTACTTCCACCGTTGGTTGTAGAAGTATTGCTGTTAATTGGAATGCTCCATTTCCCATTATTTATGCCACCACAGCTGAAACGGTTCTTAATCGAATCATTAAAATCATTGACAACAGCCCAACTGCTATTGCAACATCCATTGCTGTATCTCCAACAAAAACTCTTTTCAGAGGCATCGCCTTTGCCCCTGACAATAATGCTATTCCTTTTGTTTCGACAACATCCTATTCAAACTTGAGCTCATATTCAGTCAATATAACGGGAAATGTAATTAATAATGGGGTTAGCCCTATTACTGCGAGAGGGATTTGCTGGAATACTTCTCCTAACCCAGTCATTACAAACAGTCATTCTTCAGAAACAGGGACTATAGGTTCATTCACTAGCATCATAAATGGCTTATCGCCCACCACCCTTTATTATGCAAGGGCATACGCAACTAATGCAACCTCCACCTATTATGGAAATGAAATTACTGTTTACACTCCGCCTTATGTTCCTGTTTACACTATTCCACAGGTAAAAGGAATAAATGCGCAGGGGGTTGCCGACTCCAATAATGTATATTGCAAACTTACTGGAATTGTTCATGGATTTAATTATACCACTCTGGGATTATCCTTTTATATTTTAGATGCGAATGGAGGAATAAATGTTTTTAACTCAGCTTCTAATTTTGGTTATAATGTCACAGAAGGCGATCAGATTAGGGTTATTGGGAGAATTCTTCAAACCAGAGGTCTTATTGAAATTGCACCCGATTCGATTATCCTTATCTCTTCAGGAAACCCATTGCATAATCCTCAGATTATAAATTCACCTAACGACACTTATGAATCGTGGTTGGTTAAGATAGATAGTCTTGTGTATATTTCAGGATGGCCCACCATAGCAGGCCCTACCGCCACAGTTAAAGCCAGAAACGGCATCGATACCATTTCCATTGCTATATACACTCAATGCCCTTTACAAGGCACCTCAGCCCCTACATCTCTCTTTACTATAACTGGCATTGTATCGCAATACACCCCTAATCTTACCCCCCCCTTTATTGGATCATATATGGTTCTTCCAAGATCAACCGTTGATTTCGCTTCAGTAAGTGAGATTCAAAATGAAGATGAGTTAATAATCTTTCCCAATCCTGGTAATGGCAAATTCAACATACTAACCAAACATGATAATCCTCTTGATGTGAGCATTTTTTCTGCTCAAGGAAAGCAGGTTTATCACCATATACATGCTTCTTCTAATTCAACTGTAGATATCTCACAAAATGCAAAAGGAATTTATTTATTAAAGCTAAGCGACCGCAAAACAAATACATTTCAAATAAGAAAACTTATTATTCAATAAAAATCATTTGGCTTCGTCACTTATTACAATGGCGAAAAAACATTTAAAAGGGTGAACTATCAAACTGCACCTGCATAATTGTAATTAATGTTGTGATACAGTAATTTTGTTAATTGTAAAAACGAAGTATTTCCTTCTAAAGAATTGAGTGGGATATATTTATTTAGGGCTTTGCATAATCTTAATAAGGTATCTATTCTGTTGCTGAACTTAAAGTTCCTTACAAATTTCTGATATCGGAATATTTGAATTTATATATCTACCTCCTTAAGCCTTTCATTTATTTTCAAGCAGATATTCATTGTAAGCGAAAGCATTCAGTCAAAATTTTCATTAGTTCTATTCCATTAAAATTATATCTTTGAAATCAAATTTATTTTCCCAAATTTATCTACATAATGAAGCAACGATTAATAATAAAGCCCCCTTCTCTACCCATTCATGCTAGCATTCTGCCTCCGGCATCAAAGAGTATATCAAATCGTTTGCTTATATTACAATCTATTTTCCCCGGGAATATAGAAATTCAAAATCTAAGTGAAGCACAGGATAGCCTTTTGTTAAGAAAACTCCTTGGCGATATTTCAAATCATCATGA
The DNA here is from genome assembly GCA_903922465.1 of uncultured bacterium. Lineage (GTDB taxonomy): Bacteria > Bacteroidota > Bacteroidia > Bacteroidales > CAIXTV01 > CAIXTV01. The sequence goes on along the minus strand of CAIXTV010000098.1, from coordinate 29,425 downwards.
TAATAACATTGCACTTGTTTTAGACTGCGAAAATGCAGGAACCGTATGTCGGTTTTTAACCGCTTTGTTAGCTATAACTAAGGGTGTTTACATTATTGATGGCAGTCCACGCATGAAGGAACGTCCCATTGCCCCCTTAGTAGATGCGTTGAAATCCATAGGAGCAACTATCGAATATATCGAAAAGCAGGCTTATTTACCCATAAAGATAATTGGAGGGGAATTAACCAAAGGGAACATTACATTAGATGCGAGCCTCAGCAGTCAGTTTGTTTCGGCTTTGCTAATGATATTGCCCAAACTTAAGCAAGGGACTCAATTAATTTATCAGTCTCCAGTTTCTACTCCTTATATATATATGACCCTGAAACTGATGCAGGATATGGGAATGAAATTCGAGTTAGACAATAATAGCATTTCATGTAATTTAAACCTTATTAAACCAAGTGTTTTTTTTGTTGAAACTGATTGGAGCAGTGCTGCTTATTGGTATCAAATGGTGGCGTTTTCTCCTGGCAGTAAGGTTTATATTAAAGGCCTGAAAGCTGATAGCCTTCAGGGAGATAGCAAGCTGATGGAAGTGTTCGAAACATTAGGAGTGAAGAGTGTTTTTGATGAAAATGGGCTACACTTACAACATACAGGTGAGGTTCAGGAAAATGAGGTATATGAGATGGGTGATTTTCCTGATATAGTTCCCTCCATTGCTGTTACTTGCGCTGCATTAAACATAACAGCCTCCATTAATGGAATTGCGCATCTAAGACAAAAGGAATCGGATAGAGTTAAGGCCCTAGTAAAGGAAATAAGCAAGTTTCATTGCAATATAAAAGCAACCCTAAATAGCATTCTAATTACTTCATCCCAGCATAAATTCACTAAACCTCTTAGTTTCGAAACTTATAACGATCATCGTATCGCAATGTCAATGGCCCCTCTTGCTTTGTTATTTGAAGAAGTAGAAATTCAGGATGCAGAAGTGGTGAAGAAGTCTTATCCACACTTTTGGTCAGACCTTAAAAAGGCAGGATTTAGTTTGAAAGGCTAAGAGAGAAAGTTCCAAATTCCAAGTGGTACATCTTTAGGGGTGTTCTTGTAATTCCTCAGTTCTTATTGCCTTATATTCACTAAACATTAGAGATTTTAATTTTTCAGAAAACCTCCCTCCTTTCGTGCTCTTTTAATTTCCAACATATTAGATGTGTATGTATTAGTTATTTCAGATCAAATAATTTCAAATCATCTTGCATTCATTGCAGAATTTATACAATTGCCTAGCTGCGCTTACATTCCAACACAATCAATTAATAGCCTAATTTAAGGACTCATTGCAATTGCAAATTTGTAATTGTCAAACGACATTGTGCAAACTACATTCGACATTTTGCAAACTACATTCGACATTGTGCAAACTACATTCAACATTTTGTAAACTACAAACGACATTGTGCAAACTACAATCGACATTTTGCAAACTACAAACGACAATTTGTAAACTTCAAACGACATTTTGCAAACTACAAACAACAATTTGTAAACTACAAACGACAATATGTAATTGTTAAATGACATTGAATAATTTCTTTTGTTGCTGAGTAAAAACCACATGGCAGATTTAGTATTAAAAGTGCTGCATCCTATAAATTGTGTAAGTTTAGAATAGAAATAAAATTATTCAGAAAATTGATGATTCAGCTTAATTCAAGATAAAATTCGTTTTTGAGGATGTAATCACAATTAGTTGATGATTCGCTGCATTGGTTGAAATTCAGCATAATGACTATTTCAGGTTTTTCAGCTTTCATATAAGTCTTCACCTTAACAAGTATTTCTAACAGCTTGTTTAAGTTTTTTTTATCCCTGTTAAGGGATTAACAATCAAAAACTTAAAAGATAAAGCTCATTGTCAATAGCTTAAGTGAAGAATTTATTTTTATTTTTTTTCATTGAACATTGAAAAAAGTATTAATATTGACAAATTTTTCAAATATGTCAAATCCACATCATACTGAAGACAATTCATTAGCAGGGAAAGTCCAAAAACACACTGGTGTTAAGGTATCTAGGTGTTATCAATGCGGAAAATGTTCTGCAGGGTGCCCAGTTTCATCAGACATGGATTTTCCTCCAAGTTTATTAATTCGCAAACTTCAAACCGGTTTTCCGAAACATGAAGAAGAAGTTCTTCGTTCGAAAAGCATCTGGTTTTGCCTAACCTGTGAAATGTGCATTGCCAGGTGCCCAATGGAAGTGGATATCCCACCCATGATAGATTATCTTAGGGGCGAATCAATGCGATTAAATAAAGCAAACCCAGCAGCTAAAAACATTATAAGATTCCATAAAGCCTTTTTAAATTCCATTCAGAAAACAGGCCGTTTATATGAAATGGGTTTAATAGTAGATTATAAATCAAGGTCGTTAAACATGGTACAAGATGTTGTTTTAGCCCCCTCTATGTTTGCAAAAGGAAAATTAAAAATATTGCCCGAACTCATTAAAGATCGTAAAAATATCAAGCAGATTTTTCAAAAGACATTGAAAAATAAGCATAAGTAAAACCTTAAATAAGGAAAGAAATGAAACTTGGATTTTATCCCGGATGTTCTCTGGAAGGAGCTTCCAGAGAATATAACGAATCTGTACAGGCTGTTGCCGAAAAATTGGGAATTGAATTGGTTTCGATTCCCGATTGGAATTGTTGTGGCGCTACCGCTGCTCATAATCTGGATAAAGAACTATCTCTATCACTTCCTGCCCGTAATCTGGCATTAGCAGAAGAAGCAGGCTTGACAGAATTGGTGGTTCCTTGTGCCGCTTGTTATAGCAGATTCACTGTAACTCAACACGAGTTGCTTCACGATAATGCTATGCACAAAAAAGTCAATGAAATCATTGGCAAAGAATATAAAGGAACTTTAAGGATTTTAAATGTCATTCAATTTATTGAAGAGTATATTATCGACAAATTAGAAGATAATATGAAGTTTGAAATTAACAAGAAAGTAGCCTGTTATTATGGTTGTCTGTTGGTTCGTCCTAATAAGATACTGAATTTCGACCGCACTGAAGATCCTCAGACCATGGATGTAGTGATGAAGAAATTGGGTGCCGACTCTATAGACTGGGCCTTCAAGACAGAGTGTTGCGGAGCCGGTTTTTCGGTATCATTTACCGAAGCTGTCGGCAGATTGTCAGGCAAAATCATTGAAGATGCATCTCATAGAGGAGCTGAGGCATTAGTTGTTGCTTGCCCCATGTGTCATTCAAATCTCGACATGAGACGTCCAGCAATGGATAAATATAATGGTAAAAAAATTGACACTCCAGTAATTTATATTACTCAGGCGATTGGTCTTGCCTTAGGCATCGATAGGAAGAAGTTAGGTTTAAATAGACACTTTGTCCCTGTAAAACTTGATAATTTCAAGCCCTATGTTAAAAAAGAAGTAGTAGTTGAAAACACTCAAATAATGGAGGAAATATAATGGCACGTATTGGAGTTTTTATTTGTCATTGCGGAGAAAATATCAGCGCAACTGTTGATTGCCCTAAGGTATCGGAAGTTGCTGCTAAATTTCCCGGAGTTGCATATAGTGTAGATTATAAATATATGTGTTCCGACCCTGGGCAAAGCCTAGTGGTGAATGCGATTAAAGAGCACAAACTTACGGGGATTGTTGTTTCAGCATGCTCTCCTCGTATGCATGAGCCTACTTTCAGAAGAGCTTGCGCAGAAGCAGGATTAAATCCTTATTTATGCGAAATGGCTAATATTCGTGAACATTGTTCATGGGTACATGAAAAAGGAGATCGTACAGACCAAAAAGCAATAGATGTTGTCCGAATGATGGTTGAAAAGGTAAAAAGGAATAATGCTTTAATGTCAATTAAAGTTCCTGTTACCAAAACCGCTTTGGTTATTGGTGGAGGTGTTGCCGGTATTCAGGCAGCCTTGGATATTGCCAATGCTGGTCATAAAGTTGTTATGGTTGAACGTGAGCCTTCAATTGGTGGACATATGTCGCAATTAAGTGAAACATTCCCAACGCTCGACTGCTCACAATGCATACTTACCCCTCGCATGGTTGAGGTGGCTCAAAATCCAAATATCACCTTATATACTTATGCTGAGGTTGAAAGCGTTGAAGGTTTTGTTGGGAATTTCAATGTGAAAATCAGAAAGAAGGCTAAGAGTATTGATGAAACTCTTTGCAATGGTTGCGGGATGTGTACAACCAAATGCCCTCAAAAGAAAATTCCAAATGAATTTGAATTGGGCATGGGAAACAGACCTGCCATTTATGTTCCTTTTCCACAAGCAGTTCCTAATGTCCCTGTGATTGACCGCTTAAACTGTACTTATTATAAGAATGGAAAATGCAAGATTTGCGAAAAATTCTGCCAACCTAAAGCCATACGTTTCGATCAGGAAGATGAAATTATTGAAGTTGCAGTAGGTGCTATTTCAATTTGCACCGGCTTTGATGTTAAGAAAACCGACTTCTTCCCTGAATATGGATATGGGAAACATAAAGATATAATCGATGGCTTGCAATTCGAAAGAATGGCATCAGCATCAGGTCCTACATTAGGAGCAATTCGCAGACCTTCTGATGGTGCAGAACCTAAGAAAATTGTATTTGTGGCTTGTGCAGGCTCACGCGACCCGGCTAAAGGCATTGAATATTGTTCTAAAATTTGCTGTATGTACACAGCTAAACATGCTATCCTCTATAAACATAAAGTTCATGATGGCACAGCCTATATCTTTTATATGGATATCAGGGCTGCTGGTAAGAATTATGATGAATTTACCCGTCGTGCAATTGAAGAAGACAATGCGCAATATATTAGGGGCAGAGTTTCCTCCATTTATGAGCGTGATGGCAAATTGATTGTTATCGGGACAGATACCTTAATGAATCATGAAACCGTTGAAATCGAAGCCGACATGGTAGTATTGGCAACAGCGGGTGTTGCAAATCAGGGTGCTGAAGAATTAGCTCAAAAACTTCATGTTTCTTACGATCAACATCGATTCTTTTCAGAAGCACATCCCAAGCTAAAACCTGTTGAAACCAATACTGCTGGTATTTATTTGGCTGGCGCTTGTCAGTCTCCAAAAGACATTCCTGAATCGGTTGCTGCTGCTTCTGGTGTAGCAGGTAAAATCTCCTGTTTGTTCTCAAGTAGTGAACTCACCCGCGAACCGCTTATCGCATTTGTCGATAGAATTGCGGCTCCTGATTATTCATCCTGCACGGGTTGTTTCTTATGTCAGCCGGTTTGCCCATATAATGCTATCGAAAAAGAAGACATTAAAGATAGAGCAGGAAACTTAATAAAGTCACTTGCTTACATTAATCCAGGCTTATGCCAGGGTTGTGGAACCTGTGTTGCTATTTGCAAATCCAAGTCTATCGATATCGATGGCTATACTAATCAACAAATGTATTCGGAAGTGGATGCATTATTAAATAGTTAAAATTATTGTTTTAAAACTATAGACTTTAGAATTTAAACTAAATATACGATGTCAGAATTTCAACCTAAAATTGTTGCTTTTGTTTGTAACTGGTGCACTTATGCAGGGGCTGATTTAACAGGAACAAGCAGAATAAAATATTCACCAAATGTCAGAATCGTTCGTTTCCCTTGCACAGGAAGAATTGACTATATGTTATTAACCAAAGCTTTTGCAAGTGGAGCCGATGGAATTATTGTTTCTGGGTGTCACCCTAACGATTGCCATTACACTTCGGGTAATTTTTATGCCCGTAGACGATGGATTGTATTTAAAAAACTATGCGACTTCATGGGAATTGATACCCGTCGTATTGTTTTCTCCTGGGTTTCAGCTGCCGAAGGTTCCAAATGGGCTGATATTGTGAATACTACTAACGAAGAAATCATAAAACTAGGCCCTTACGATAGTTATCATAAATTATCCACTCAAGATATTTTAGAATAGATCATGGAAGAAATTAAAAAAATAGCAAGAGAATTGCTTGCTGAAAATAAAGTTCAGGTGGTGCTAGGGTTTGAAAAAGGGACGGCTAATAAAGTCAGACCGGCATTCTTTACAAAAGCCGAGGATATTGACAAGCTTATTTATAATGAAGCATGTATTCATAATATTGCTTTATATCTGAAAAAAGATACTTGTCAGCATGCTAAGGGAGTTGCCATTACCGCTACCCCTAATGTAGTAAGAAGCATATTACAACTGTCAGCAGAAAATCAGATTACTGAAGAGAAAATCCACATCATAGGAATTACGCATGAAGGTAAATGTGCCGGAATACTCGACTTTAAAGCTGCCGAAGAGTTTTCAAAAACACAGCCTAAAGGTTTAAAACCTGAAGATAAAGCTTTGATTGAAAAGATTCAAGCCATGTCGCTCGAAGAAAGATTCGATTATTGGGTGGAAGCCTTTAGTCCTTGCATTAAATGTTATGCGTGCCGTGCATCTTGCCCGATGTGTTATTGTGGCAAATGTAATGTTGAGACCAACAATCCTCAATGGATACCTGTTGCTTCTCATAAATATGGCAATGTTGAATGGCATATGATGCGCGCCATGCACCTTGCCGGAAGATGTATCAATTGTGGCGAATGCAACAGGTCGTGTCCTGTTGACATTCCTTTAAATATCCTATCCTATATGCTTTCCGATTTCGTATTGGATGAATTTGACTCAGAAGCAGGTTTGAATTCAGTTTTCACCTCTGCTCTTTCTGCTTATACTGTTGTTGACAAAGAAAATTTTATTAAATAAATCATGGAAATAATTAATAAGATACTCGATAAATCTTCTCTTACCGTTTTGGTTGAAAAACTGAATGCTTCAGGAAAAGAAGTTTATGCCCCCGTAAATAAAAAAGGAATCACCGAATTCGAAAAAGTTGCTAATCTGCAGGAAATGGATTTCGATTGCATTGCTACCAAGCAATCTGCTAAATCACTTGTTTTCCCAAAGGTTGAGAAGCTAATGAATTTCGAGAAGACCTTTGACGATGTTATTGTTAAAAACGTAGATATCACTGCATTCCCCGAAGTGATTGCATTTGGAACTCGGCCCTGCGATGCTGCTGGATTCATTCCGCTAGATGCTATTTTCACTACCGACAATGTGGATGAAATCTTCAAAGCTCGTATGGATAAACTTACCATCATCAGCATTAGTTGTAAGAAAGCCGATGATTTTTGCTTCTGTACTTCAGTAAATGGAGGCCCCGGAAATACTTCTGGCAGCGATATTTTGCTTACCGAAATGTCACCAAACGAATATTATGCTGAAATCATTACAGAAAAAGGCAAAAGCATTTTAGATGCGAATGCTGCTTTGTTTAAAGATTCTGCAGTTGTTGACAAAACCCCTCTTGTTGCTAAAATCGAACAACAATTTACCGAAGAAGTCATCAACGAAAAACTGAAGACCCTTTTCGAATCGGATATTTGGGACACACAGGCTATGCGTTGTGTAGGATGTGGTGCTTGTGCTTTCGTTTGCCCTGCCTGCGGATGTTTCGACATACAGGATGAGACAAAAGGAAAAGATGGCGTTCGTCACCGTTGTTGGGATTCATGTGGATTTAAGCTGTTTACGCTGCATACATCAGGTCATAATCCACGCGAAAAGCAAGCACAAAGATGGCGTCAGAGGATTTATCATAAGTTCTCTTATCAACCCGAGCAACAAAAACAATTCGGTTGTGTGGGTTGTGGAAGATGTTCGAGAGCATGCCCTTCGGATATGAACATTGCCGAACACCTCACCCAAATTGCAAAAGGTTAAAATAATAGATTAAGCTGAAAAAAAATATATACAATGGAACAGAGTAATATATATGCCCCTTATAAAATGAAGATTGAAAAGATTACGGAGGAAGCCCCTCTTGTAAAGACTTTTCGACTCAAATTTATGAATGAACAGGATGCTGAAAACTTCTCTTTCAGAACAGGTCAGTTTGGCGAATATTCAATTTATGGTGAAGGCGAAGTTACCTTTTGTGTTGCCTCTGCACCTACCCGCAAAGGATATATCGAATGCACCTTCCGTCAGGCGGGTCGTGTGACCAAAGCCCTTGCCAATCTCGACGAAGGCGACATCATCGGTTTCAGAGGTCCCTATGGTAATATTTTCCCGATTGACGAGTGGAAAGGAAAGAACTTATTATTCATTGCCGGAGGTATTGCATTGCCTCCTATGCGCAGCGTCATCTGGAATTGCCTCGATTTGCGCGAGAACTTTAAAGACATTACCATCGTTTATGGTGCCCGTTCGGTTGCCGATTTGGTTTATAAACACGAACTCAAAGAATGGGAAGACCGTCCCGATGTAAAACTCGTTACTACCGTTGACCCGGGTGGCGAAACTCCCGACTGGAAAGGCAAAGTAGGCTTTGTGCCTACCGTTCTATCCGAAGTAGCCCCTTCGAGCGCAAACACCATTGCCATCGTTTGCGGTCCTCCTATCATGATTAAATTCACCTTCCCTGTATTGGAAAAACTTGGCTTTACCGACGACAATGTTTTCACCACCCTTGAAAACCGTATGAAATGCGGATTCGGTAAATGTGGAAGATGTAATGTAGGTAAGGTGTTCGTTTGTAAAGATGGACCTGTTTTCACCTTGACTCAATTGAAACAGCTGCCTCCTGAATATTAGGATTAATGTATGATATATTAAAATGCGGGTTGTTTAGGCAGCCCGCTTTTTTTAAAACATATTAATGAAGCGTATTTTTTGTAATTTTGTAAAAATGAATTTATGGAAACAATAATTGTTACACCAAAGAACAAGCAAGCAATTCCTTTTTTGAAACATCTTCTGTCTAACCTTAATGATGTGAAAAGTGTTGAAGTTGTTGATGCAAAAGACAACTATATCGCTAAAAGCATAGAAGCAGGACTTCAGGAAGTTAAGGAAATAGTTTCAGGAAAGAGAAAGGCAAAAACGCTAAAACAACTTCTGGATGAAGATTGAAATAATTGTATCATCTGAGTTTGAAAAGGAATTTAAGCGTTTAAAGAAAAAATATATATCCTTACCACAGGATTTGGTTTTATTTGAAAAGGAGTTGAATGAAAATCCTGATATTGGGGTTAATTTAGGAAGTAATATTCGCAAAATCCGCTTATCAGTTAAATCAAAAAACAAAGGCAAGAGCGGCGGAGCAAGGATTATTACCTTCAATATTATTGCGAATATTATTGCACGAAAAATACTTCTTGTTACACTTTATGATAAAAGTGAACAGCAGACGATTTCCGATGCGGAAATAAAGAGAATTATTAAAAATTGCAATTTGTAGTTTTCGATATACTGACAGACCCGTTTTCACTTTGACTCAACTGAAACAGCTGCCTCCTGAATATTAGGATTAATGTAGGATAAATTAAAAAAGCGGCTAATTTGAATTAGTCGCTTTTTTGTTATGCCTTATGTTGATTTATTTACCTAAATGTTTTACAACTACTCAACCACCCTCCTAATTAACTTTAAGTACCCCCGGCACTCCAAGTACTTTAGGCACTCTAGGCACTTTAAGTACGTTAAGTACTTCTTATTTAGATTTATTTATAGTAAACACCAAATGCCCTTTCACATATAAATCCGCATTCTTTACTATCACATATTTAAAGTCAAGGCTCCCCATCAAATCAGGTTTAATCGTAACCGTTTCCCCGGCAGCCACTGTGTACCAAACCAACACTGTTGCCTTAGCATTAAACGCCAAACCTACCTGCAAGCTAACTGTACCATCATTTTCAATAGTAACGGTTTCGCCAATTTTGAACAAGTGAATACAAATCTTCCTGATAATATGACATGCAACTTCTAAGGTATATATTTTATTTGCAGTAGAAGCATAAATAATTTTTCGTGCACTGAAATAACTCTTATGAAAATCAGTATTCAGGAAATTATTCATCAATTTATCCACTTTCTTTAAAACAGATAATCCTTCTTTCGCTAATTTCTTAATGTTTTTACGGGCAACAGCAGCATCCGTAATAACAGCTTTGGGCTTGGGAATATACATTTTATAATTGCTTACAAAAGTTTTCAATTCATCAATATCAGACTGGGCAATAATATAATCAGTACCCATATCAGCAATGCTATCTGTTGCAGCGGCAACAATTTCATTTGCAAGAGCTGCCTTCTCCAATTCTGATAAATGAGCAAAAGAAGAAGCTGTAATATCAACTTTTTCCATCAACTCATTATTTTCTTTATCACTACCATAATCATACACCGAGGCGGCAATAATCAGGGATTTTGTAATCATATTACCCAATTTAGCTTTTTTATCCTCACTTACCCCTTTGCTTGTCAATCCGGCATTTACAAATTCCTGTATGATCTTGTTTTCTATTACTCCGAGTTGTATTTCATGTTTAATAATGGGTTGCATCCCTGCCCATGAACCGCTAAAAGCGTTTATGGAGGCGTGAGTTCTAAATATACTTGAAACCTGTGCATCTACTATTTTATTCATCTTATTCTATTATTTATGGTTATACAATATTTAATTTGTAAGACAAAACAAAAATACGACTAATTCATTTGAAATATTACCCCTGAATGTTAAAAAACGTTAATAATAGTTAAATTCTCAAATGTTGATTTTTTCATTCTTGTTTTTAGCTGATTTTTAGGGCTTATGTGATTTTTAATTATAACTTTGGGGGCTAATTATAATGAAAAGAAAAAAATGTACATCCGGCTTAATTATGAAATTTAAACAAGACAAGAAAATCGACTCATTTTTTTAAATTTGAATATTAGAAATGAACAAAAAGAGCTTATCGGAAAGAGATATATGCACCAAGTTTATCACTCCTGCAATTGAGAAAGCAGGGTGGGATAAGCTCACTCAGCTTTTAGAAGAAGTTTATTTTACGGATGGTAAAATCTATGTCCGGGGAAAATTGACTGCAAGAGGCACTGCAAAGCGAGCAGACTATATTTTATATTATAAACCCAACATTCCTATTGCCATTATTGAAGCCAAGGACAATAATCATTCTGTTAGATCAGGCATTCAACAAGCACTCGACTATGCTCTAATTCTTGATATCCCATGCGTATTTAGCAGCAATGGTGACGGTTTTCTGTTTCATGACCGCACAGCTACTGATGAAAATATTGAAACGGAAATTAACAATGACCATTTCCCTACACCTGAACAATTATGGGAAAAATATAAAAAATATAAAGGCATAACTACCCCTTTAGCTGAAAAGATTGCTTCTCAAGATTATTATTTTGATGGCAGTGGAAGGAAACCGAGATACTATCAGCAAATTGCAATAAATAGAAGTGTTGAAGCAATCGCTAGCGGACAAAACAGAATTTTATTGGTAATGGCAACAGGTACTGGGAAAACATATGTTGCATTTCAAATCATTCATCGGCTGTGGAAAGCAGGAGTAAAAAAAAGAATCCTATTTTTAGCGGACAGAAATAATTTAATTGATCAGACACGCAGAGGTGACTTTAAATATTTTAAAGATAAAATGACCATCATCAAAAAGAAAGTTATTGATGTTGATGGAAAAGATAAATTAGTATCCAGTAAAAAAAGAGGGATTGACAGTAGTGATAAAGCCTATGAAATTTTTCTTGGTATTTATCAAGGCTTGACAAATAGTGATGAAGGTATTGAAGATGCTTACAAAGATTTCAGTCCGGGTTTCTTTGATTTAATTATAGTTGATGAATGCCACAGAGGAAGCTCCAAAGAAGACAGCGCCTGGCGGAAGATTTTAGAATATTTCAAAAGTGCAACACAAATTGGTTTAACAGCCACACCCAAAGAAGATGAAGTAACAAGCAACTCAGAATATTTTGGAAACCCGGTTTATACTTATTCATTAAAAAAAGGAATTGATGATGGTTTTTTAGCTCCGTATCGCGTTGTCAGAGTCGGGCTAAACATTGACTTAGAAGGCTGGCGACCTTCAATTGGCTTTTTAGACAAAGAAGGAAATGAAGTTGAAGATAGAATTTATAACCGCACAGATTTTGACAGGAGTGGTGGCATAGTAGTGGAAGAGCGAAGAATATTAGTTGCAAAAAAAATCACTGAGTTTTTAAAAGGAACTGATCGTTTTTCAAAGTCAATTGTTTTTTGTTGCGATATTGAGCATGCAGAAGGCATGAGAAGTTGTATTGCTAATGAAAATTTTGATTTGGTTTCTGTAAATCACAAATATGTAATGCAGGTTACAGGCGACAATGATGAAGGTAAAAAAGAATTGGATAATTTTATTAATCCCGAGGAAAAGTATCCTGTAATCGCCACAACTTCCGAATTGATGACAACTGGTGTTGATGCACAAACTTGTAAAGTGATTGTGCTTGATAGCATAATAAAATCAATGACCAAGTTCAAACAAATTATTGGTAGAGGAACACGCATAAATGAAGAATTTAATAAACTTTATTTCACCATTCTTGATTTCAGAAATGCAACTGATTTATTTGCTGACAAAGATTTTGATGGCGACCCCATTCGAGTTAAGCCGGTTTCTCAAGATGAAGATTTATCAATGTTGATAAATGAAGAAGAAGAAAATACACTTCCTGTTTTGGACCCAGAAACAGGAGATGAAATAAAATTTGAAAAACCTTTAATCCGTTATCCTGGTGACAGGCAAATCGATGGAAGAGGAATTGCAAAAGAACCAAGAAAAAAAGTTTATGTAAATGGTATAGATGTTTCCATTCTTGTTTCCCGTGAATTGTATTTCGACCAACAGGGCAGACCAATTACTACAAGTTTAAAAGATCATACTAAAGAAATCATCAAAGGAGAATATTCCTCTCTCGACGATTTTCTTAACAAATGGAACACTACAGAAAGGAAAGAAGCTATTATTGAAGAATTGCGACAACAGGGTGTTTTAGTTGAGGCATTAATGGAAGCCGTTGAAAATAATTGCGACCTCTTTGATCTGATTTGTCACATAGCTTACGATCAGCCACCACTTACAAGAAAAGAAAGAGCCAATAATGTGAAGAAGCGGAATTACTTTACAAAATATGGTGAACAAAGCAGAAAAGTTTTAGAGGCTTTGCTCGATAAATATGCCGATGAGGGAATCGAAAATTTAGAAAGCATGGAAGTATTGAAGGTGGAGCCACTTAACGAGTTTGGTTCTCCAATTGAAATCGTAAGTGAATTTGGAAGCAAAGAAAAATATTTGCAAGCAGTAAAAGAATTAGAAGTGGAACTTTATAAGACAGCATAAACCATAAAAAATAAAGGACAGCAAGGACATTAAGGACACTAAGGACACTAAACGGTGGCATACACGAATTTGGATGTTCAAGTCGTTTGTGTTCCTGAAAATATAAAAAAGCATGGTAGAAATAGATAACAAAGATGGCTTTATACCAAAACATGGAGGTTATCATAATTTGATAGCTTACCAGAAAGCTGAAATTATTTACGATGGCACAGTGTATTTTACTAAAAGGTTCTTTGGGAAATATGACCGCACCATCGATCAAATGGTGCAGGCTGCCCGAAGTGGGAAACAAAATATTGCCGAGGCAAGCATGGCATCTGCAACTTCAAAAGAAACAGAAATTAAACTAACAAATGTTGCCCGTGCATCTTTAGAAGAATTAAAAATCGATTATGAAGATTTTTTAAGAACAAATAAACTACCTTTGTGGGATAAAGATCATCGCTTAGTTGCCAGACTAAGAGAATTAAATAAAATACCAAATAGCAATTACGATACTTTTAAAAAAGCAATAGAAAATGAAAGCCCCGAAATTTGTGCTAATTCGATGATAGGACTCATAAAAGTGGTTAACTATCTTCTGAATCACCAAATAAAAGCATTGGAAACAGCCTTTGTCAACGAAGGAGGCTTGAGAGAAAGAATGACCAAAGCAAGAATTAATAAAAGAAACCAAGGACAAAAATGACAAAAAACGACTAAAGGTCTTTGATGTCGTTTGAGTCCTTAGATAAAATTAATAAATAAAACAAATGAGCAACCTATCCGGCATAATAAAATCCATCCGCAACGATATGCGCGAAGACCGCGGTGTTAGCGGCGATGGGCAACGCATTGAGCAATTAGGCTGGATGCTTTTCTTGAAAATATTTGACGACAAAGACAAAGAACTTGAATTGTTGGATGACAATTACAAATCTCCTATTCCCGAAAAATTTAAGTGGCGAAATTGGGCTGCCAATGACGAAGGTATGACAGGTGAAGAATTGCTGAACTTTGTCGATCAGCACCTTTTCCCGACACTCAAAGAACTTTCAGCCCTTGACCCTCGTGCCTATATGGTTCGTGAAGTTTTTGAAGGCAACAACAACTATATGAAAAGCGGAATAAATATTCGCAAAGTTGTAAACCGTTTGAATGAAGTTGATTTCAACAAAGCCACCGAAAGACATTTGTTCGGTGAGATTTACGAAACAATATTACAAGAACTACAAAGTGCCGGTGACTATGGTGAATTTTATACGCCAAGAGCAATTACTCAATTTATCACAGACACTATTAATCCACAATTAAACGAACGGATTCTTGACCCTGCTTGCGGAACCGGAGGTTTTTTAACTTCTGCCATTGAACATTTAAAAAAGCAAACCAAAAATATTGAACAACGCAAAGCCATCCAAAAAAACATACAAGGTTGGGAATGGAAACCCTTACCTTATGTGTTGGCAACAACCAATTTGATTCTGCACGACATCGAATTGCCCGACATTACCTATCGTGATGCAATGGATAAGCAGTTGTCTGAATATCGCGAGAAAGACCGGGTTGATGTAATTATTGCCAATCCTCCTTTTGGTGGAACCGTGGCAAACAATAACGAAAATAATTTTCCTGCAAATTATAGGGTAAAAGAAAGTGCCGATTTGTTTTTGATTTTGATGATTCATTTGCTGAAGCATGGAGGCAGGGCAGGAATTGTTTTGCCCGATGGTTCACTTTCAGGCGATGGAGTTAAGCAAAGAATAAGGCAAAAATTGTTGGATGATTGTAATTTGCATACAATAATTCGCCTGCCTAATTCAGTTTTCAAACCTTATGCAACCGTAGCAACCAATCTATTATTTTTTGAAAAAGGAAAACCAACAAAAGATGTTTGGTATTACCAACACAAATATTTGGACGGAGTAAAATCATATTCCAAAACCAATCCGTTGAAGTTGGAAGAATTAGAACCAATAAAAAAGTGGTGGAAGAAAAGAGTTGAAAGCGAAGTGAGTTGGAAAGTTTCTATTGATACTATTATTGAAAGAGGTTATGATTTGGATATTAAAAATCCGAATGCAGTAGTTGAAGAAAACGAAGAAACCTCAAACGAGATTCTTTCCCGCATTGATATCGAACAAAACAAAATTCACGAAATAGTGAATAAACTGAAAACCTTATTAGCTACAGAATGAAATATCATTTAAAAGATATTTGCAGCATTACCAAAGGGGCAACCGGAATAATGAAAGCCGATGGAGGAAAATATCCGTTGGTGGCATTGAGCGATGAACGCAGAAACCACAGCGAATTTCAGTTTGATGCTAAGGCAGTTATTGTTCCGCTTATCAGCAGCACAGGACACGGACATGCAAGCATGAAACGAGTGCATTATCAAGAAGGAAAATTTGCATTAGGAAATATTTTGTGTGCAGTTATTCCGAATGATGAAAAACTATTGAATGCAAAATTTCTTCACTTGTATTTACAACAGTTCAAAGAAACTTTATTAGTGCCATTGATGAAAGGTGCAGCCAATGTGAGTTTGCCGATGAATAAATTAGCTGATGTAGAAGTTGAAGTTCCAAGTTTGGAAAGACAGTTAGAAATAATTGCATTGGAAAATGAGGCAGCAGAATATAAAAACGAGTTGGAAGAAAAATTGAATTTACAAGATGGTGATGTAATAAAACTTCGGCATGCAATTTTAAAAGAAGCCATGCAAGGATTATTAACGCGACAAAATTATAAAGATGAAAGTGCAAAGGATTTGTTAGAGAAAATAAAAATAGAAAAAGACAAACTAACAATTGATAAAAAAGCAAGAAAAGAACTTGCACTGATTACAGAAGAAGAAATTCCTTTTTCAATTCCTGCAAATTGGTTGTGGTGCAGATTTGGTGACATTGTTGAATTGCAAATGGGACAAAGCCCAGAAGGAAATACATACAACAAAAACGGAAATGGAATTCCTTTCTATCAAGGTAAAACTGAATTTGGAGTTATGTATCCTGTAGGTGTTTCAGTATGGTGTAATCAACCAAAAAAAATTAGTGAACCAAATGACATTTTAATTTCCGTAAGAGCACCAGTTGGAGATGTAAATATTTCAGACAAAAAATATGCAATCGGTAGAGGTTTATCAATCATCAGAGTTATGAATAAAACAATAAACCATGTTTTATTATTTTACTTTTTGGATTGCATGAAAAGAAATTGGAAAGCAAAAGGTTTTTTTTTTGAAGCCATTAATAGAGATATTATTGAAGCAAGATTATTCCCTCTCCCACCTTTTGCTGAACAAGACCGCATCGTAAATAAAATAGAACAACTAATGAAACTTTGTGATGAATTGCAATACAGCATACAGCAAAGTAAAATTGAAAATGAAAAGTTGTTGCAGGGGGCTTTGAGGGAGGCTTTGAAAAAAGAAGAAGTTGAAGTTTAAACAAAATAAAAATATGAAAGTACTATTTATTCAATTATCAGACATACATATCAAAAATGGCAAGGATTCTATTTTTGATAAAAAAGCTAAACTTATAGAAGCAATTCAGAATGAAACAAAGAGTGTTGATGAAGTTTTCTTAATGATAACTGGCGATGTTGCATTTTCAGGAAGTATTGAAGAATTTGAATTAAGCAAGTCTTTTTTTGATGAAATTATTAAATATCTGTCAGATTATTCGGGTAAAAAAATCCATACAATCATTTTACCTGGAAATCATGATTGCCAAAAACTAACTGAAGAAAATAAAGCACGAGAGGGTTTGATAAAATTTGTGCAAGATAATGGATCAGAAGCCATTGACCAAAGTGTTGTTGAAGCTTTAACAAGCGTTCAAACGAATTATTTTGCCTTTGCCAATCAACTTAATCCTGAACCAATTTATGCCAGTCAGATTCTAAATATTTACAGATTTCAATTAAAAGACAAATCATTAGTGTTTTATACATACAACACTGCATTTCAATCTATTTTACATGAACAACCCGGTAAGATGATTTATCCTGTAAGTATGTTTGATGATAACCTTTTCAGAGAAAAAGCCGACATAATTATTTCTTGCTTTCATCACCCGCTGCATTGGTTAAAACCTGAAAACAGAAGGGAGTTTAAATTTCATATTGAAAAAACATCAGACTTTTATGTTACTGGTCATGAACACGAATATACAAAGTCGTTAATCTCCAACCTAGATGATAATTTGGTTTATTATGTCGAAGGAGATATATTGCAAGACAACGAAGATTCTAAATTGAGTGGTTTTAACTTAGTTTATTTCGATTTACATGAAACCAAGTTCCAAGTAGCCAACTATAAATGGACCGGTGAGAAATATGCAAATGAGACTACTGAATTTAAATGGCTTTCGTACGAAAGAGGAGCCTCGAAAATATTAAGCCCTTATGAGTTAAAATCTGCGTTTAAACAAACTTTAAATGATGTTGGGGCAAATCTTGCACATCCATTAGTTTCACCAGTTAAATTGACCGATATTTTTGTATATCCTCGTTTGGAGTTACGAGATTTTTCGGGGAACGCTGATAGAGAAGTTACTATTATTACAGAAGATTCAGAAGCACTGATAAAGTCATTAAAAGGTGATATTCGCATACTTCTTAGTGGTTCCGAAAATATTGGTAAAACTTCTTTATTAAAAATCACTTTTGCAAATCTTCATTCAAAAGGTTTTGTTCCTGTTTTAATAGATGGCCATAAAATCAAAACTACAAGTGTTGAAGATTTTAAAAAATTAATTGTTTCTCATTTTCTCAATCAATATGAATCATCTGACAAGGAGGATGTTTTACAACTAAACATGGAAAAATTAGTTATCATTATTGATGATTTTGACAAAACTTCTTTAAATTCAAAATATAAGGGAAAACTAATATCAAATTTAATAAACAACTACACAAACTTAATTATTTCAGGCAATGAACTAATGTCATTGGAAGATATTGTAACGGATGAAGCAGTAAACGAAGATTTGTTTTCTTCATTTAGTACTTATGAAATAAGAGAGTTTGGTAATCTTTTGAAAAGTAAGTTAATCAATAAATGGATTACGCTTGGTTCAATAGAAACAATGTCTGATGAAGAAAGAATAAAAAAACATCATCAAGCAGAATTGATTATAAGAACTGTTACTGGGAAAAACCTTGTTCCAAATTATCCTTTATTTCTATTGACAATTTTACAAGCAATTGAATTAGGAAATCCAGCAGACTTAACAGCTAGTACTTTCGGGCATTATTATCAATTTCTTATTCAAAAGGCATTTGGTAATTCATTGAAAAGTCAAGACGAAATAACTAGTTACAATAATTATTTAAGTGAATTAGCATATTATTACTTCAAAAACAAGGTGAGATGTATTGATTTAAAAGAAATTCAAAAATTTGATACTGGTTACAGAGTTAATTTTACTATTAAAGATTCATTAGATACAATAATTAAGAACCTTGTAATGGGGAAGATTCTTGACGATTACGAAGGTTACTATGAGTTTAAATATCTGTACATCTATTATTTCTTTGTTTCAAAGCACTTGGCTGAGAATATTGAACAAAAAGAAATAAGAGAAAAAATATCGGCTTTATGCAAAAGGCTTTACAAATCAGAATTTGCAAATATCTTATTGTTTTTAACGCATCACTCTAAAGATAAATACCTTTTAACTGAAATATTAACAAATGCAAAGGAATTATTTAACGACCTTGGACCCTGCAAATTAGATAAAGACATTTCGTCAATAAATAAACTTGGAGATAAACTTCCTCAGCTTGTTTACAATTCGAAAACAATTGATGAACATAGAGAAGAACTTAATAAAAGAAAGGACGAACAAGAAGAACCAGAAAAAGAAGAATTGGAAAAGAATTACAACAATTTACCTGACTTAAATGAGGATATTTCGGAATTAGACATTGTTGCAAAACTTAATTTAGCATTCAAAACAATAGAAATTCTTGGTCAAATACTTAAAAACAATTACGGAAAAATTTCTAATCCTGTGATTTTTGATTTAGTTGAAGAAACATATTTAATGGGCTTGAGAACATTAAATGTATTCTTTTCTGTAATTGAGACAAACACAGATTTTTTTGTTAATCAAATTAACACTTTGATAGATGAAAAACATATCACTGATAAGTCTAAAATAGAACAAGTGTCAAGAAGAATCCTTTTCAATATCTGTAATCAAATCTCCTATAGTTTTATAAAAAAGATAACAGATTCTGTGGGTACTGAAAACCTTGAAAATTCCTACAAATCAGTTTTAGAAAAGCATAATTTTAATTCAGTAAAATTAATTGATTTCTCAATCAAATTAGATTATTTCAGGGGTTTTCCGAATGAAGAAATGAGAAATCTTAAAACTGATTTTTCTAAATCAACCTTGGCTTTGCAAATAATGAAAAGAATGGTTATTAATTACTTGTATTTATTTCCGACTAGTCCTGAACAAAAACAAAGAATATTATCATTCCTTGATATTCCAATGAATTTACAGCGAAGAATTGACTTTACATCACATCAAAAAAAAAGGTAGCCCCGCTCGTCGTAGATTAGCACTGCAGCCCGGCGTAGGTTTTCAGAATAACTTTTCTAACTTACGCACTTTATGGGATACTGCCCTTGAAATTCTACCTTCTTCCTAAATGCCTAAATGTCTAAACAGCTAATCCCCCTTTGATTTTGGAATTTGGATTATGGGTCTTGGGTCTTCTTCATTCCCTACTGTTTAACCGGATTGTGTTTTTACTTCGGTCCTTTGTTTTATCGCTTCAATGATTATATTGTTCGCTTTAGTGATTTGATTTATCGCTTCACCGATTATATTGTTCGCTTCAGTGCTTTGATTTATCGTTCCATCGATAATATTGTTCGTTTCAGTCTTTTGATTTATCGTTTCATCGACAATATTGTTCGTTTCAGTCTTTTGATTTATCGCTTCAACGATAATATTGTTCGTTTCAGTGCTTAGATTTATCGTTCCATCGATTATATTGTTCGTTTCATCGATAATATTGTTCGTTTCGGTGCTTAGATTTATCGTTTCATCGATAATATTGTTCGCTTTAGTGCTTAGATTTATCAATTCAGTCTAAATATTGTTCGTTTTTTTTCGAGCTACATCATTGTAAATCAACTAAAAGACTGTTTATACTTTTGTTTGGTATAGTGTTTATTATATAATAATATCATAATATAATTGATATAAAATACTAAAAAGATGTTTATTTTTTGATTTTGGATGCGAAAACAAAATTGATTTTAATTCAGCCTTAATTGCCTTGTTATTCCTCCAGAATAGCTTTTGGTTCACTCACATAGCTAAAGTATGCAATGAAAAACCCGAAAAAATACACCCCTGCCTGAGTATTAAAAGCAGATTCGAATAATAGGAATATACTATAAAGGAGAGTAAATATAATTCCCGGAAAATACTTTCTTTTAATAAAGTAAATAAAGGGCAGAACAACAATACAAATGAGTGAAAACAAGCCTAATAATCCATCAATTATTTTTATGTTGATACGGAATCCACTTCCCTATGCTTAAAGTAAATCGAAGCAACCCGCAGCGATTGTTATAGGCATTATCTTGCCTAATTTCAAATTCATAAAAACCACAATAACAACAAAATTGCGGTTCGTCCAATCCACATTACAGGATACTTAAGCCTCTTCGAAAAGGGGTACATCCTCTTCGAAAAGGAGTAAAGACTCTTCGAAAAGGGTACAACCTCTTCGGAAAAGGATTAAGACTCTTCGAAAAAGGGCAAAGACTCTTAGAAAAGGAGTTACGCTTTTTCTCAAGAGTTTGAAGATTTTACTAAAGAAATATTCGTCTCAACTAAGCTTCATGGACTTTTTGGCAGAAATGAATTATCATGTTGAATGTAAAACGACACTGAAAATATTCACATGTAATTAAATATTCTTAATTTTATAACCTTCAAACTACATCTTATGGCAAAAGAAACAACTGTATTTAAAAAGAGCATCAACCTGTTTGCAGCTATCACCTTAGTAGTAGGCTCCATGATTGGCTCAGGAATTTTTATTGTGAGTGCCGATATAGCACGAACTGTTGGCTCTCCTTTTTATTTAATACTCACCTGGCTCATCACCGGGGTGCTTACTCTCATTGCCGCTTTGAGCTATGGTGAGCTGGCGGGCATGATGCCTAAGGCTGGCGGGCAGTATGTTTATCTGAAAGAAGCCTATAATCCTATGGTTGGATTTTTATATGGATGGACACTTTTCCTAGTAATACAAACAGGGACTATTGCTGCTGTGGCAGTAGCATTTGCTAAGTTTACAGGGGTGCTGTTTCCTGTGTTGAGCGAAAAGAACATTTTACTTGACATCTCGGGGTTTCAGATATCGGCAGCACAATTGCTGGCCATTGCAAGCATTATTGTGCTCACTTTTATCAATTATCGCGGTATTAAAAACGGCAAAATCATGCAAGTGAGCTTTACTGTCACCAAAGTGATTGCTTTGACCGGAGTTATTGTACTTGGATTTATTTTCGCTTCAAGAAGTGGATTCTGGAGCATGAATTTCAGTGATATTTGGAGTGCTTCAACCACTGTGGTGGATAAAAACACCCATGCCATTTCTATCCATAATCTTAGTGGAATGGCTGTTGTTGCAGCCATTGGTGTGGCAATGGTTGGGTCTGTCTTTTCGAGTGATGCCTGGAACAACGTGACCTTCGTGGCCGGTGAAATCAAAAACCCCAAAAAGAACATCCCTCTAAGTCTTTTCTGGGGAGTGCTAATCGTTACTATTCTGTATATTCTGGCCAACATTTCCTATATCTGCTTGCTTCCACTTAAAGGCACTCCCGATGCAGCAAGTGTGATTGAAAGAGGCATACAATTTGCCACATCCGACAGAGTTGGGGTTGCGGCTGCCTTTCAAATATTCGGCGATTCGGCCGCAATTATCATGGCAATACTTATTATGATATCTACTTTCGGATGCAATAATGGGTTGATATTATCGGGAGCAAGGGTGTATTATGCCATGGCAACCGATGGTTTGTTCTTAAAAAAGGTTACTAAAATGAATAAATTTGCAGTCCCAGGAGTGGCTCTTGTCCTTCAGGGAGTATGGGCAAGTTTATTATGTTTGTCAGGAAAATATGGCGATTTATTAGATTACGTTGTGTTTGCAGTGTTGATTTTTTATATCCTCACCATCATTGGTTTATTTATTCTCAGAAAGAAAAGACCCGATGCTGAAAGACCTTATAAAGCCTTTGGATACCCTATTCTCCCTGCATTATACATTATACTTGCCTTTGCCCTTTGTGTCGACTTATTGATTAATAAACCCGATTTCACTTGGCCAGGAATGATAATAGTACTGATGGGGATTCCTGTTTATTATTTCATGAAGAGTAGAAAACAATTAGATTCATAAAGGCAATTCCTATCAATTAGCACGATAGGGAAAAAGGGAAGTTGAAATAATTTATTCTTGAATATTCAGCAGAGATTATTTTTTTCATTAATTTTGGTTGTTTGAATTTCAATAAATTTAGCTGTATACCGATGAGAATTATTCCTTTTTTTGTTTTATCCTTTCTTATTTTTTTAACCTTAGCTTCTTTTGGTCAGAACACCATTACTACCAATTCACCTGTGCAGACATCCTTTTGTGCAGGGGGTAATTTAATTGTACAATATACCAGCACTGGCACTTATCCTTTAGGTTGTACTTTTACCGCCGAGCTTTCAAATGGTTTAGGCAATTTCAGCAATCCTGTTGTGATCGGTTCAATGCCCATAAATTCGGGGATTATTGCAGGGACTATTCCCTCTAACACAGCCTTTGGAGTGAATTACCGAGTTAGGGTAGTTGCCAGCAATCCTGCAACTATTGGCACAACCAGCACCACTCCTATCATCATCACCAGCACTGCCGTTTCAGCTACTATAGTCACAACCCCCTCCAATGCCGTATGTCAGGGCGATACAGTTTCGCTTTGGGTTACTTATAATGCATCCTATCATTGGTCGAATGGCGAAACTTCTCAAACTATTTATGTTGCCGATAGCGGAAGCTATACTGTTACCGTTACTAATTTTCTTACCGGTTGCGAAGTAACTTCTAACCCTGTTCATATTACTGTACATCCCACTCCTCAGGTGAATTTGGGGCCTGATATTGAACTTTGCAACGGCCAAATTGACACCCTTAATGCCGGACCGGGCTTTACTTCATATCAGTGGAGTGAAAATTCGACATCACAATCGATTAATGTACACACAACAGGCACTTATTCGGTTACGGTTAATGACAGCTATGGTTGTGTTGGAGGCGATACCATTCATATTTTATTTCACAACAACCCCGTGGTGAACCTTGGCCCCGATACTAATTTGTGTGGCAACACCCTTCTGCTGAATGCTGGCCCAGGATTTACTACTTACAACTGGAACAATGGCTTGTCTTTTAATCCAAGCTTTTTGGTGGTTAATCCAGGCACTTATTTTGTAAATGTAATTGACTCAAACGGATGTTCCAACAGAGACAGCATCTTGGTTAACATACATGCTATTCCCCATATTAATCTGGGGAACGATTTATCGGCTTGCGGAAACAGTGTGGTGTTAAATGCAGGCTCAGGCTATAGTACTTATAACTGGAACAGTGGAATGGGGCATAATCAATTTTTTCCTATTACGACAACGGGCATGTATTTCGTAAAGATAACCGATCAATATGGCTGCTCCAATAACGACACTATTGCTGTGGTGATGCATCCCCTTCCTCATATTAATCTGGGTAGCGACTTACTTTTATCGGTTTACGACTCGCTTACTTTATCGCCAGGGAACACTTTTCTATCTTACCTTTGGAGTACGGGTGAAACTACCTCTTCTATTACATTGCATGGTGGAGATTTCCCTTTGGGCGCTCATAATGTTGCTGTTACCGTTTTAGATAGTAATGGATGTTTTAATACCGACCAGATTACCCTCAATATAGTAACTTCCACCTGGGATAATGAATTTGCCTTTTATCCCAACCCTTTTAATGAGGCTCTGAACATCGTTTCCATACTCAATTTGACTGACGCTAAGCCCGTTTTATATGATATGCTGGGAAGGTATTATGCCCCCGATTATTCATACGATAACGCCAATATGATTATCCA
This sequence comes from uncultured bacterium, assembly GCA_903922465.1. Lineage (GTDB taxonomy): Bacteria > Bacteroidota > Bacteroidia > Bacteroidales > CAIXTV01 > CAIXTV01. The sequence goes on along the minus strand of CAIXTV010000098.1, from coordinate 4,986 downwards.
CCGCGGGGATATGGCAAAAGGCTGTTATGTGCTCTTTCTCAATAAAAACGATCAACTGAAATATGTTGGGAAGGTGGTAGTTTATTAATACATCTACCCCAAAACCCTCATCAATATTACAGCGACTAGCTTATTTATCTTAATCCTTACACTTACTCTCACATGAGTGGCCGTAATTTTCTTACTTTTGCTGCCTTATTGATACCTATTTCCTATGTTCTCTTTGCGAAAGCTTAAACGCCCTTTATTCCTACTTTGCCTGACTTTTATTAGCTTTTCTGCCTTTTCCCAGAGCTGGAACTTGAAGATTAACAAGGAAAACATTAAGATTTACACTCGCAGCATTGCAGGGTCAAACGTGGAGGAAGTCATGGGAGAGATTACGGTTAAATCGAATATGGCCGGGGTATTGTCGCTTATTGACAGTGTTTCGGAATACCCCAAATGGATGAAGAACTGCATTACTTCGGAGCGCCTTAAACGAACCAGCAAGTCGTCGGGCTATACCTATTACGCCATTAAAACCCCATGGCCAGTGACCGACAGGGATGCCTGTACTTATTATAAAGTCGCACAGGACTCTGCCACCAAAGTGGTTACCGTTACCGTGAAAGGGATGAAAGATTATATACCCGAAAAACCTTCAAGGGTGAGGATCCCCAGCCTCGATGCTTCATGGAAACTTATTCCTGCAGCAAAAGGAGTAACCAAAATTGTGTATCAGGTGCATTGCGAAACGGGGGGCATGGTCCCTGCCATTATTGTAAATGCTTTTATTACCGACACCCCCTATTGCAACTTATTAAGTCTGCGCAGAATTGTCGAATCGCCTCTCTATCCTAAGATAGTGATAGATTATGTAAAGGAACTTTAACTCAGCTAAACTGATACTACTCCTTCACAAATTTCCCCCTCCCAACATTCTTCTCCGTTGCCACTTCTATTATATAGGCTCCTTTTGATAAGGCGGAAATATTGATAGCTGTTTCCTTGGCTGTAAGTTTTAAGGTCTGTTGTATTTGCCCTAATAGATTATAGATTATTATTTCGGCTGAGGAATTATCTTGTGGTAGCTGGATATTGAGGAGGTTATTGGCAGGGTTGGGATAGATTTGAAAGTTTGCGGACGTAATCTTTTCATTAATTCCACTTATCAGATCACTTGCAATGTTTGAAATGGGTGAAGAATAATCCAATGTTTTTGCTGATGGGTTGCATGGAAAAAGATTGACTGCTTCAATCAGATAATATATCATCCCAGGGGGTGGGGCAATGTCGGTGAAGGAGTTTACATTGCTGGCAACTGAGGCGAGAAGGCTTAGGTTAGAAGCATTTGTTCCACGGTATATTTTATAGGTACTAAAACTAATACCCTCATATTTGTTCCAAATCAGATTACAATTTCCGCTTACTCCCGGATTTATTGTAAGGTGAATTGTTTGGTGATAGCCGAAGCCTTGCAGTGTATCTCCACAATAATCCAATGTAGCAATTTTATATCTATAGGGCTGTTGCAATGTATTTGAACCATTATCGAGGAAAGTGCTAAAGTCGGTATAGGCTTGTGTCCCTATAAGGTCATATACTCCGGATACGGAAGATTCTCTATAAATAAAATATTGATCGATACTGTTGGTAAGAGGTTTCTCCCATACCACAAGATTATGATTGCTTATTGAATCAGCACTTACCATACAAATTGAAGGATATACAGTGAATGGTAAGGCACCAACACTGCCACAAGCTGAAGCAGTGTCTCCGTTGGAATCTGTTACAGTGACACAATAATTCCCTGCAGGAACACCTGTTATATTTTGTCCTGTTTGGGGTGGATTCGTATTCCATAGATAGGTATATGGAAAAGCACCTCCCGAAACCGTAGTATTTATAGCACCATTATTTGTATTACACACGGTATTCACAATATTCAGAATATTTATATTAAGTGAGAAAGGACCATTCATCGAAAATCTCCATGATTCATTGTTGGCAGTCCACTGTCCAGTGTTTCTACCTGGAGGGGTAATGCCTATAGCCCCCTGTGAATCTTGAATACCGACAACTGCATTGCCCGAATTCCATGTTGCACACAAGGGTTTATTTTTTATATTGACATCAATATCATTTGTCGACTCATACAATACAATTTGCTGTGTAGCATATAAATTGGTACAACTAAACATGGGGATGCTATCCCAACTTATTACAAATTTCCGATTTGGTGCAACATCATAAATTGCATATTTTATAGTTCCAGCATTTGAATTATAAATATCATGATAAGGACCAAATATGACAGGACCTGTTCCTGTGAATTGAGCATTCGGGCAAGAATATGTATATTGCCATTGACAAAAGGTAGCTGCAATTGCCACATTGAAAGATACACTCCCATTTGATCCAACAATAAGCTTATTATAATTTGCTCCATACATATAGAAGTTAAACGGAAGATTTACAATTCCACTCCATACATCATCTATCGACACATTAACTGCCGTACCAGCATTGTATGGATAGGGATTGTAAGGAATAGAAGTTACTGTGTACTGCGCATTTGCAACAAAAGATGCAAAAACGATAATCGAAATCAAGTAAATTTTTTTCATAATATATTTGTTTTAATGTTTTATATTTTTCGTGTATGATAATGCCTATTACTCCTTCACAAATTTCCCCCTCCCAACATTCTTCTCCGTTGCTACTTCAATAATATATGCTCCTTTTGATAAAGCTGAAATATTGATAGCTGTTTCCTTTGTAGTAAGCTTTAAGGTCTGTTGTATTTGCCCTAAGAGGTTATAGATTTTTATTTCGGCAGTTGAATTATCCTGCAACAATTGAACGTTTAAAGTATTGTTGGCAGGGTTAGGGTATGCTTTAAATGATGGATTATTTTGATATTCCCGAATCCCTATTGATGACGAGTCAATGACTTGAATATAAATCATCGAATTGGTATCTTTTGATAAATGACCTGCGTAGCAGTGTGTTTTTGTGCAAGCATTGTTATCCGTTATGGTAAGACAAATATTATAAAACCCTGCAACAGCATAAGTGTGTGATGGAAATTGAATATTATCAAAAGTGCCATCGCCCCAACTCCATAAATATTGTACCGGGGGTGCTCCGACAACAGTACTTACTACATAATATTGATGCGGGATGCCCGGGGAAGGATAAACATTAAAATATGCATCGCAACTGACATAAACGGAATCGCAGCTTACGCAAGTATCATATTGGGTGTAACTGGTTAAGCAAACATAAAAAGTCCCTGATGATGTATAAACATGATGAGCATTTTGCCCTGAACCACTTGTACCATCACCAAAATCCCAATGATTGCCAATGGGATTAGCATAGGAATAATCATAAAAACTTATGTAATGATTCAAAGTATCCTCCCCCCAATGGAAATGTGCAACACAACCGATTCGGACACTGTCGCAATGAGAGCAGGTATCGCTTGCCGTATAATTATCAAGGCAAGTATAATAAGTACCGGATGCAGGATAGGTGTGAACAGGATCTTGCGCGCTGGAAGTTGTTCCATCACCAAATGACCAGTAACGACCTGTTACAGTGCCTATGGTTTGTTCCTGAAAGGTGGCAGTATTTTGAGCACTGTTTGTGTAAGTAAACGAGTTGCTGCAGCCGTTGATAGGAATATTCTGATAGTATACTGTTGCGGACGTATCACAAATCTGACTAGGGCAGAAGGTAACGGCAGCAGTATCCCATGTATATAACCTAACCAAAAAAACTCCATTACTAAAGGTATGGGTAGGATTGGTTAAATGACTGGAAGTTCCATCACCAAACATCCATGTGAAAAGTGGTGGATTTCCGGAAATACAGCTTGATGTGTTGGTGAAGGTAACGGTATTGCCAATTAAGGTATAGGTAAAATTTGCCTGACACGAATTACAAACGCAAATGGTTTGACAATAGGAGCAGCTATCGCCTGTTGAAGAATAGGCAGTGAGACATACTGTATGATTACCCGGATTTATAAACTGGTGAGCAGGGCTTTGTTGTGTAGAATAGGTTCCATCGCCAAAATCCCAATGCCAGCCTCCGGGGTTTGGGTTTGCGGTGGTTTGGTTAACAAAGGAAATGTTTTGGGCTGTTGTATTATGATAATAAAACATGGCATGACAGGCAGAAACTACAACCGTATCGCAATAAGTACAAGTATCATTGATTGTATAATTCGTAAGACATACCAAATAGCTCCCCGGAGTAGTATAGCTGTGAGTTTGTGTTGAGAGATTACTTGTAGTACCATCTCCGAAATCCCAAAAATTGGCAATTGGGGGACCCCAGGACTGATTTAGAAATGAAACTGTTAAACCATTGTTGGTGTTAGCAGTAAAACCGGCATGGCAGGGAACAGAATTAATTTGAACCGTATCAATAAAAATACTGCTACACCAATTTGTAGAGTCAGTAACAGTTAGCCGGACGGTAATGAAACCTGTATAACTATAGTGATGAACAGGGTTAGCAGAGGCGGAATAAGTTCCATCTCCAAAATTCCAGGTGTACATAGGAAGGGAATAGCCCGTCGATGTACTGGTAAAATGAACTGAGTCATTGTTAACGACAAAGGTAAATCCCGCCTGACATTGGGCATTCGATTGCAAGGAAAAGAATAATCCAAACAACAGGCTGATTAGAACTAAAATGATTTCTTTTTTAATGACTTTTGCTTTCATGATTATATTATTTAAAATGTATCTTTTTATTGTAAAACGAAATGCCAATTACTCCTTCACAAACTTCCCCCTACCAACACTTTTCTCCGTTGCCACTTCAATTATATAAGCTCCTTTTGATAAGGCGGAAATATTAATAGCAGTTTCCTGTTTTGTAAGTCTTAAGGTCTGTTGTATTTGTCCTAAGAGATTATAGATTTTTAATTCGGCAGTAGAATTATCTTGTGGTAGTTGGATATGGAGGGTGTTGGTGGCGGGGTTGGGG
>CAIXTV010000097.1 GCA_903922465.1 uncultured bacterium | reverse complement strand
TTCTTACTTTTGCCAAACTAAATAAATCGAGAAAAGCATGTCAACAAAAGCCATAAGGTGCGTTTTGCGCCCAGTCCTACCGGTCCGCTTCATATAGGGGGAGTCCGCACTGCATTGTATAATTATCTGTTTGCCAAAAAGCACGGAGGCGATTTCATTTTGCGTAATGAAGATATCGATCAGGGGCGCTTTGTTCCCGGAGCCGAGGAATATATTATCGAATTGCTTCGCTGGTGCGGGATAGATTTTAACGAAGGCGTTGGCATGGGGGGCACTCATGAGCCTTATCGTCAGTCGGAACGCAAAGAGATGTATCGTCAGTATGCTGATTTGCTTATAGAAAATGGATATGCCTATTATGCTTTCGATACGGCAGAGGAGTTGGATGCAGTGAGAAAACAATTTGAAGCTGAAAAGAAAATCTTTCAGTTAATCGCAGTGTCTCGCTACGATTCCACAAACATGCATCTTGCCTTTTCCCTCGCCATTTTATAATTCCCCATCTGACCCGCGAAAAATAAATAATAGCCTATGAAAATAACAAAAACTAAAAAGTGGTGGGGCCTCATTTTCTTGTTGCTTGCAATAATTATCAGCCTAGCCTTTTATCCACTAAAGCCACAGGATCCCATTAGATATTATGAAAGAGAAAGTGGACAACTGAAAACCGAAAAGGTGGCTGGAGAAAAGTGGTTGAAATGGTTGTATTACAACCCAATTGGAGAAGCAAGTTTGTGGGCCTTGGCGAAAAGAAAACTGGTTTCATCGATTTATGGTAATATGATGGATCGCACTTCTTCAGCGAAAAAGATACAGCCCTTTGTTGAAGAATTTGATATTGATATGAGCATTGCTCAAGAACAGAAGTTCAACACTTTCAACGATTTTTTCACCCGAAAGCTAAAGGAAGGTGCACGACCGATTGATACCAGTTCTAATATTGTTGTTTCACCTGCCGATGGGAAAATTTTGGCTTATGCCAATATGAGCAGGGCCGATTTTATCATAAAAGGATATCGCTTTGATGTGTTTTCATTTTTGGATAATCCTGATCTTGCACAAAAGTACCTCGATGGCGCCCTGCTTATCATCAGGCTGGCTCCCGTCGATTACCATCGTTTTCATTTTCCAGTTAGTGGAAATGTATCTCCAAACAAAAAGATTGATGGTGACTATTATTCAGTCAACCCTTTTGCTTTGCGTAAAAAGGCTGAAATATTCTGTTTGAACAAACGAGAATATACAATTATTTCAAATCCTTTGTTTGGCGATGTGGTTATGGCCGAAGTTGGTGCCACCATGGTAGGAAGCATCATACAAACTTATAAGGGAAGTACTATAAATAAAGGCGAAGAGAAAGGCTACTTTAAATTTGGAGGCTCAACAGTAGTGCTGCTGTTTAAAAAAAGCAAAATCAAAGTTGATGAAGATTTATTGATCCATACAGCAAAGGGCTATGAAACGACTGTTAAAATGGGAGAAAGAATAGGAGAGAGAAAATAAAAGAGACTTGCTGCCGCAGCCTCTTTTATTAAGGTTTAGAATTGAGATTTTGTGATGGTAGAGTGTTAGAGGGCTAGGTAGTGGGGGTGGTTGTTTTTTGGATGAGCTGAATTAGGATACGGATGATTTTATTGTCGCTGGTGATGACATCCTGAATGACGGTATTGTATAATACGCTTTCGCAGGTAATATGCCATGGGGCAATAGGGAGAGAGTAGAAATTAATTCGCAGATGACTTTCATGGTGTTTTTTCTGGAAAATATTTGCTGAAATGATTGATATGTAATTTGCTATAAGCATTTTTGGGGTCTTGGAATGAAAAATAGAAGAATCCCGGTCGTAAATAGAGGTGTCCCAGTAAGAAATAGAAGAATGACAGAATTTGCAAGGGGATTGCAATGTTGTGGATGAATTAGGATTGAGGGTGTTGAATCTATTGGGTGTAATAGATTCGTAAACATATATCCTAATCTTGTTTCCAACGAACTGATAATTGAAGTTGTTGGAAATAATGAGAAACTAATTTTGAGATATCAAATTCTATAGGTCAAGTGGTTTATAAAGGAAGTTTTTTGGGAAAAACTATTGTTCAAACAAAGAACTTTGCGCAAGGAGTGTATGTGGTTAAGTTGGGGAATGGAAAAAGGTATGAGTTTAAGAAAGTGGTGAAGGAATAATGTTTCGTACCTACGGCACTTGAAAATAGTAAGGGACAATTGTTTCTACCGATATATCATCCCTGACGGGATTGGGGATGGGTGAATTGAGAATATAAAGTAATAAAGGTAAGGATATAGTGCTTTGTTTTGCTTACTAAAGTAATAAAGTTATGGGCTTGCGTTTATTGATATTATATTAGGTTTGTGGAGAGGAAAATGTAATTAGCAAATTTAATTTTATCATATTTTAGCAAGAGTAAATCACCAATTAAATCATAATAAATCAGCGTTATCAGCGTTCTGTTTTACCTTTCTAAAACATGTAATCTCCTTTTGGGCTTAAGATTGCTTCGTCCTTCTCAGCCAAGAAGGTAGAGTATTAAATAACAAGACCATTTACAATGAGTATATTTAGCTTAAAAGTTAGAAAGAATTATGATTTTAATCTGGGGTTGACTGTTGAAAGTGTCAAAATTATTTAACTTTATTAAGAAGGCTTGCCCTTTGGGGTAAGTCTTTGGGGTTTTTGAATTGCAGAATTCTTTTAAATAAAATTGTTTGGAATTGAATAATGTGTAAATTTGTGTGTCCAAATTAGTAAAAATAATTCGGATAATAATTTTAAATCGATATGAATAAAGGATTAATAACATTGAAAACCTTTCTGCTAATCTGTTTTTATGTATTCATTTCCAATCTACATGGTCAAAATATAGCTGTTTTTGATAGCACTTTTGGTATAAATGGGAAAATATTGACTGATTTAAATAATAGTGATGATTATGGGTTTAGTGTTTTCATTCAATCAGATGATAAAATACTGCTTGGTGGGGCAACATATAATGGATTAATTACTCAATCTGCTATCGTAAGATATTTACCAAATGGAAATATTGATCTTGGATTTGGTAATAATGGGTTTGTTATTACTACAATTGAAAACAATTATAATATCAATTCTATTATATGTCAATCTGATGCTAAAATAATTGCCGTTGGGATGTGCTCAAATAATGGGAATCCTCCCAAAACATTTACAGTGATAAGATATCAAAGTAATGGACAAATAGATTCATTATTTGGCGTAAATGGAATTGTGCAAACAAATTTGGGTAATAATTATGATTTATCAAGGAAAGTTGTTTTGCAAACCGATGGAAGAATTCTTGTTATGGGTGAATCACATGCAGCAACAGGTGCAAATTATAATTTTGGATTAGTTCGTTATAATCCAGATGGATCACTTGATAATGCTTTTGGAAATCAAGGTATAGTAGTAACTGAATTAAATAGCGACCCAGATTTCCCAAAAGATATATTATTGCAAGATGATGGTAAAATTTTGGTAACAGGCAAATCAAGTTCAAATTCAACAACGGTAAGATATAATAGTAATGGCAGTTTAGATAATACATTTGGTGTATCAGGTATTGTAAAAACAATATTTGGTTCATCATCAGCAGGTGAGGTTATAGCTATTCAACCTGATCATAAAATTATTGTAGCAGGCTATGTTCTAACAAATATTAATAATACCAATACAGTTATAAGGTATAATAATAATGGAAGCATCGATAGTACATTTGGCACTAATGGGATAGTTATTACAGGGAATGGATATTACAATAGGACAAACGGTATTCATTTGTTTCCTGATGGGAAGATTCTTTTAGCTTCAACTGCTCATCTCCAAGATTGGGGATATTTTTCACTTTTGCTTTATAACAATGATGGTTCTTTGGTTACTAATTTCGGTTATAATGGGAATAAGCTTTTTGACTTTGGATATCATTTTGATGAATGTTATGGTTTAGGAATTCAAAGTAGTGGTAATATTATTGTAGCAGGATATGCATCGAACGGACAAAGTTATGATTTTGCATTAGCTCGGTTTAAAGGAGATGTGATTATTGGAAATGAGAATTTAAATAAACCAGAATTCTTAATTTATCCTAATCCCACAACGAATTTTATAAATATAAACCTATCCCAAAATTATAAAGATGCTCAATTGAGTTTATTAAATAGTTTGGGGCAAGAGCAATATTCAACAACTTTTAGTGGTAAAGAATACAAGATAGATGTAAAAAATATGACTTCAGGCATTTATGTCATCCGTATTAAAACTGGGCAGCATACTGAGTACCGGAAAGTTGTGAAGAATTGAATTCCCATTAATCCCCTCCTCCCTCAATTAGTCGATTTTCCTTTAAATTTGAAATTTGGGTATTGGGCCTTTTTCTTCCTTCTAGGATTTGGGTATTGGTGAATTGAGAATAATAAAGCAATAAAGTTATGGGCTTGCGTTTATTGATATTATATTAGGTTTGTGGAGAGGAAAATGTAATTAGCGAATTTAATTTTATCATATTTTAGCAAGAGTAAATCACCAATTAAATCATAAAAAATCAGCGTTTCTTGAATCAGCGTCATCAGCGTTCTGTTTTTCATGCTGTTTAATTTAATATTGTTTGAATTGTTTGTTTTGATATATGGATAAAAAACAAATGATATCGGTCAATTTAGCGCCAAGCTCAAACGAAAAGCAGACAAAATGTCCGATTGAGTAATTCTAAACATGACACAATGTCTTATTTATGATGTATTTTGGCAATGGAACAGAATTTGAAAAAGGAGTTTCAATAAATTAAAATTATAAATTTAAAATAAGGAGAAAACATTATGAGCTTAATCAGAATGAATTACAGAACGGGTTTACCCGAAATTTTTGACAACATGTTTCGACATGATGTTATGAACGAAGCAAAAGATTGCGGTTGCTTGCCTGCCGTTAATATTTTGGAAGATGAAAATGCCTTTGAATTGCATTTTTCGGCCCCGGGTTTTGCAAAAGATGATTTTAAAATCAATCTCGAAAACGACACCCTCACCATTTCTTCGGAAAAGAAAGAAGAAAAGGAAGAAAGCGGAAAAAACTTTACCCGCAAAGAGTTTTACCATGGAGCTTTCAGCCGTTCATTCAGCATTCCACAAACCATTAATCGTGAAGAAATCGGTGCTGAATATGAAAGTGGAATTTTAAAAGTGCTGCTTCCCAAAAAAGAAGAAGCCAAAGCAAATCTATCGAAAGAGATTAAGGTTTCTTAATCGCAATTTCGAAATGATAAAAAGAGGGAGACGACTCCCTCTTTTTGTTTTATTACCCATGGTTGAAGTAAAATTTTAAATTCAGCACTTCGGACTTCAAATTCAAGACATACCGTTGATGGGAGTTCTTAATTTTCTTTATTGGCATAAATCGATAAGTGATGTAAAATAGATTTGCCTTACCTTTGCAAAAAATCGAAGCAACTAATTTGAAAAAGAAACAGGCACATCTTGCTCTCCTGATATCGGGATTGTTTTTTGGCATTAATTACTGGATAGCCAAAGCCTTGATGCCCGACTATTTCAATCCCTTACAGATAGTATTTCTACGGTCGTTTGTGACGGTGATACTTTTTTGGATAGTAAAACAATTTCTCCCTTACGAAAAGCTTGCTCGAGGCGATTTATTCAAATTAGCCATTTGTGGACTAACAGGAATCTCAATCAACCAGTTGTTCTTCTTTAAAGGTTTGAGTTTTACCACCCCTGTCAACGCAGCCATAATTCATTCAACAAGTCCGATTTTGGTGATGTTGTTTGCTTCCTTTATGATAAAGGAACGCATCACCTGGATTAAAGCCTTAGGGGTAGTTTTAGGAGGCTTTGGAGCCTTTTTGCTGGTTAGCTCTGGGAAGCGTATTGACTTTAGCATAGATACCACCCTTGGAAATGCTTTTATCTTTCTGAATATCATTTCGTATAGCTTTTATCTAGTATTTGCCAAACCACTGATGAAAAAATATAAACCCGTGACCGTAATGAGTTGGGTGTTTTTGTTTGGTTTTCTTTTTGTGATTCCTTTTTCGGCAAGTTCTGTTCCCGAAATCAGATGGGAGATGATTCCTACAGAAATATGGTTTTCTTTGGCTTATGTAATTGTTGTCACCACCTTTATCACTTATTTGCTTACCATTTTCGGTTTACAGCATCTGAGTGCCACAACAACTGGCTATTACATTTATATACAACCCGTAGTAGCTTCGCTTATTGCCATAGCCTCAGCCAAAGAAAGTCTTGAATTGTATAAAATAATTGCAGCGATGTTGATATTTTCGGGAATCTTTTTAGTGATAAAAGACTTTAACCTAAAGCGGACTTAAATCCGAAGGAATAATCTTATACAGCTTATCGGCTCTTCTTATGAGCTGATGAACCGGTATAGAACAAATGTCTCCCTTTTTAGCTGTTTGAGATTCGGAAAGATTTATTCTGATTTCCTTAATACGGTCTTCATAAACACCTGTTGTAGGTCCTAAAATAACGATCTTGTCTCCAACAGCCAGTTCGTTGGTTTCTATTTTGACTTCGGCCACTCCGATTTTGGAAAAGTAATTGCTTATGGTTCCGACAAAAATTTTCTTTTCAGTAGCTACACTTCCATAACGATCGGCCCATTCACCCATTTTTTTCCCCAGATAGTATCCATCCCAAAAGCCTCTGTTGTAAACGGTTTTCAATTCTTCTGTCAAACGGGCTATAAGTTCATCATCATAAGTCCCATCCTGTATGGCGTTGATAGCCGATTTATAGCAGCGGGTAACCGTCTTAACGTATTCAGGTGAGCGCCCCCTGCCTTCAATCTTAAAAACCCGAATGCCAGCGTCGGCCATTTTATCTAAAAATCCTATCGTGCAAAGATCCTTTGGCGACATGATGTATTGATTGTCAATTTCGAGTTGGGTTCCTTCTTCTTTATCAGTAACAGAATAAGCCCTTCGGCATAGTTGAAGACAAGCACCACGGTTAGCCGAATAATTATAGGTATCGAGGCTTAGATAACACTTTCCGGAAACAGCCATGCAGAGGGCCCCGTGAGCAAAGGCTTCAATTTTAACCAAACTTCCCGAAGGTCCTGTAATGTTTTCTTTTTGTATGGTTTGAGTAAGCTCCTTAACCTGATCGAGAGATAATTCGCGTGCCGTTACCATTACATCAGCAAAAAGTGCGTAGAACTTCACTGCATCGATATTGGTGATATTACATTGGGTAGAAATGTGGATATCAATCTTCTTAGTCATTGCATACTGAAGCACCGATATGTCAGAAGCAATGATGGCCGTTATATTGTTTTTGACAGCTTCATCAACGATAGTGTGCATTAGCGAAAGCTCATTATCGTAAAGAATGGTGTTTAGTGTCAAATAGGTTTTAATGCCATTTTCCTTGCAGATATTCGAAATAGTTGATAAATCATTTAAGGTGAAATTAGCAGACGAACGTGAACGCATGTTCAGGTGCTCAATTCCAAAATACACCGAATCGGCTCCACCTTGAATGGCCGCCATTAAAGATTCGAAAGAGCCGGCAGGCGACATAAGTTCTATGGGATTCATCAAAGCCACTTTTTTCGTTTAAACCAAAAAATTAAACTAACAACTATTAAAACCATCATCCCGATTAAAAGCCAGAACGACAAAGGATGATTTTGCAAAGGAAGCCCGACATTCATTCCGTATAAACCAGTGATAAATGTAAGGGGAAGCAAGGTTGTCGAAATAAAAGTAAGCACTCTCATTATTTCGTTGGTTCTGTTAGCTTGCATCGAATCGAAGGTTTTTGATAAGCCCTCAATGAGTTCTTCATAGTCTTCTACCATATCCCACATTTTCTGAAAGTAGTCGAGGATATTTCCCCAATATTCTTCCATGTTTTCAGCATAGCCTTTTATTTCTCCCGACTCGAACTTGTGAAATAAACCACGCTGAGGTTTAAAGATGGTGTTGATATGAATGATGTTTCTACGTGCTATTGATATACGTTCAATAATTTTCTCTGCATGTCTTTCAAAAAGATTACGGTTGATGAGTTCCATTTCGTAACCCAGTTTGTTTAACATGGTGTATGATTCATCCATAAGTCGATACAGTATCTTATATAAAATGGCATCGCTAGTTCCCGAAAGGGCATCGGGGTTTTTATGGCTTTGTTCTTCTGATAAACTTTGTAGGGTTTTCTCAAACAAATCTTTTACAACCCAGTGAGAAGTCCCAATGGTAATGATGTAATCTTTACCCCAGAATATTTTCACTTCCTTAGTGCGAATAAACCGATTGGTTTTATCGATGCTGGGGAAATGAAGAATCAGAAAGTAATAGTCGTCATAAATATCAATTTTAGGACGTTGAGTAACACTTAAACAGTCTTCAATGTCGAGTGGATGGAAATGGAAATTATCTTTTAAAAACTGCAGATTTTCTTCTGTAGGATTAATGATGTGATGCCATTTAAGGGTCCCGAATCTGATGGTTTCTATCATAATGAATCCTCCTGTTTTTGGGAAGGATAGCATAAGAAGATCCTTCCGGTTAAAGTATTAAATGTGTTTCGTGCTTTTAAGAATCCTATTCATACATTTTTTCAAATGCATTTTACGAACAAATTAATAAAATTGAATTACGAAATGCCGAATTAAACCGGATCATAAGCCCACTTCAGATAAGTGGCTCCCCATGTAAAACCTGCTCCAAAGGCAGCAAGAATTATTTTATCGCCTTTCTTTAATTCTTTTTCCCATTCCCACAAGCAAAGGGGCAAGGTTGCTGCGGTGGTATTGCCATAACGTTGAATATTAATCATCACCTTCGACTTATCGAGTTTCATGCGATTGGCAGTAGCTTCAATAATTCGCATATTGGCTTGATGAGGCACCAACCATGAAAGATCCTCAGGAGTGATATTATGTTTTTCCATCATTTCGACAGCAACATCTGCCATGCAGGTAACTGCCCATTTAAAAACGGGTTGTCCTTCCTGATAAATAAAATGTTCTCTATTATTCACTGTTTCTAAAGAAGAAGGGCGCATTGATCCTCCTGCTTTTTGATGGAGATGTTTTCTTCCAACTCCATCTGAATGTAAAATTGAATCTATGATTCCGTTTCCTGAAGTATCGGGTTCGAGAAGAACTGCTCCTGCACCATCTCCAAAAATTGGACATGTGGCACGGTCAGTATAATCAACAATGGACGACATTTTTTCGGCGCCTACTAAGATAACTTTTTTATGACTTCCCGATTCAACGTATTTGGTAGCCACCGATAAAGCAAAAAGGAAACCGGAACAACCGGCATTTACATCAAAACTAAATGCATTTTTAATTCCTACTTTATCGGAAATAACATTTGCTGTAGCAGGAAACTGCATATCGGGTGTAACCGTTGCGCAAATTAGTAAGTCGATTTCTTCGGGTAGGGTGTTGGTTTTTTTAAGCAATTTAAGAACAGCCTCGGCGCCCATATCAGAGGTAGCCAATCCTTCTTCGCGGAGTATCCGTCTTTCTTTGATTCCAATTCGTGACATAATCCACTCATCAGAAGTGTCTACCATTTTGCTGATTTCTTCATTGGTAAGCACATAGGGAGGAAGATAGGCTTCGACTCCGGTAATGGCTGCTTTAATTTTGTTCATTTGACGGTTTCATTTTAACAACAATGTAAACGTGAGAATAAGACGACAAAAATAAAATTATTAATCAGATTTCAGCAGAGAATTAATTTTAATCAATCTTAAAAAGATGTAAACAAAAAAATATTCAAACCTCGTAATGTAAAATGGCTTAAATCTATAAAGAATTATAGATATAACTTTAGAAGCCTACAGTTGGATGCAGAATATTTTTCAATGTAAAATAGGCAAAGAATGATTACGCTTTTGCAACTTTTTCAATTGCAGGCTTGCCTTTGTAATAACCGCATTCGTTACAAATATGGTGATACTCAACGGCTGAACTACAATTTGGACAAATCATTACAACAGGTGCAATTGCTTTATCATGTGTTCTTCTTTTTCTGGTTCGGGTTTGAGAAAACCTATGTTTTGGATTTGGCATGGTTTATATTAATTATTTAATTCAACAAATTTTTAAGCTGATCCCATTGAGAATCAGGTTTATTTTTAGCTGTGAATTCGGAAAGTTTTTGCAACATTTCTGGATCGCACTGCGATATTCCATTTTCATTATCAGGATGCACACTTACCATTGGTAACATGAGAACGGCTACTTCATATAGCACATCGCTTATGTTAATTTTGGTTTCAGAATGGGGAAGAAAAATGATATCCGGTTCATCATCATTTTCATCTCCAAATTTAACGATGATACGTTCATCGCCTTCAACTTCCTGGTCATAGCTCTGTAAGCAACGACTACAGATAACATTATAGGTTCCTTGCAAGCTAAATTCGAGAATCAGCATATTCGACTTCTTCTCAAATTGCAAGTCAACTAATACATTAGCATCCTTAATATCTTCATTTTCAAAATGATCAAAGAACGTTTTATCAAGTGTGAATTGATACGCATAGCTACCAAGCTTCAGCCCACTAAAGGGAATATTGAATTGTTTAAGAGTATCTTTCACCTTTTTATGATTTTGAAAAGGTCTGCAAAATTAAGAAAATATATTTTATAAACAAATTATTCAGGTTTAATCAGTTTCAGGTGATAGGGTGTAGGCTTTGATTCTGTAGGGGATTAGGGGTATATTTCTTTTTTGGCCGACTTAAGAGTGTTGATAAGTAATGACACTCTTGTCATGGGGCCTACTCCTCCTGGAACTGGGGTTATAAAACTACATTTACGGGCAACATCATCAAAATCAACATCTCCGATAAGTTTAAAGCCTGACTTAGTCGTTTCAGAAGGTACGCGATGTACACCTACGTCAATTACTACAGCTCCTTGCTTTACCATATCGGATTTTACGAAATGTGGTTTCCCAACAGCAACAATTAAAATATCGGCTTGCTGAGTATATTTCTTAATATCCGGAGTTTTACTATGGCAAATTGTGACAGTGCAGTTACCCGGATTGGCGTTTCTTGACAATAATACACTCATTGGTGTCCCAACAATATTACTTCTTCCAATAATAACACAGTTTTTCCCCTCAGTTTCAATTCCGCTACGTTTCAGAAGTTCTACAATTCCGAATGGAGTGGCAGGTAAAAATGCAGGCATTCCGGCCATCATTCTTCCTGTGTTTTGTGGATGAAATCCATCAACATCTTTTTCGGGATGTATATGTTGAATTACAGTATTGGTTGAAATATGCTTTGGTAAAGGCAATTGAACAATAAGTCCATCTACCTCTTCATCATTATTAATAAAATCGATAGTTTTGAGCAAAGTTTCTTCGGTGGTGGTGGCAGAAAGTTTATACACCGTTGAAATGAAGCCCACCTCGTGGCAATCTTTTTCTTTGCTTGCAACATAAGTTTGGCTGGCTTCGTCTTCGCCTACCAATATAGCAACCAAATGAGGTGCTTTATGGTCGGCATCGAGCATTTTTCTGACCTCTATGGCTATTTCAGAGCGAATATCCTCTGCTATTTTTTTTCCGTCAATAAGTTTCATATGAAATTATCTTCTGTTGGACTGTTGCATTTGACGCATTAGGTTTAGTTTGTTTCCCCCTGCTACCATTTTCATCATTTTTCGTGTTTCATCGAATTGTTTTATGAGGCGGTTTACTTCTTGAATGGAAGTGCCGCTTCCTGAAGCAATACGTTTACGTCGGCTTCCGTTTATGATTGGTGGCGATTCGCGCTCTTCGGGTGTCATCGAATGTATGATAGCTTCAGTAGTTTTAAATGCATCGTCGCCAACTTCAACTCCTTTCAGGGCTTTACTCATACCCGGTATCATCCCTACTAGGTCTTTCATGTTGCCCATCTTTTTAATCTGATTGATTTGAGTTAAAAAGTCGTTGAAGTTAAAATCATCTTTTAAAATCTTCTTATGAATTCTTTTTGCTTCTTCTTCGTCGTATTGTTCCTGAGCTTTTTCAACGAGGGAAACGATGTCGCCCATGCCGAGGATACGATCGGCCATACGTGAAGGGTGAAACACATCAATGGCATCCATCTTTTCGCCAACTCCTACAAACTTGATAGGTTTATCGACTACTGCACGTATGGTTAATGCGGCACCACCACGGGTGTCGCCATCGAGTTTGGTAAGCACCACTCCGTCATAGTTCAGTTTATCGTGAAAGGCTTTTGCTGTGTTTACAGCATCCTGACCTGTCATGGAATCAACAACAAACAATGTTTCGTGTGGGTTGACACTTGATTTGATTTCACTGATTTCGCGCATCATGGCTTCGTCTATGGCTAAACGACCGGCGGTATCGATGATGATTACATTTTTCGAATTCTCCCTTGCATAGTCTATGGCCTTTCGGGCAATGCTAACGGGTTTATTATTGTCGGGATCGGTGAAAACCTCTACGCCAATTTGTTCGCCCAACACTCTTAATTGCTCGATAGCTGCGGGACGATATACATCGCAGGCCACAAGAAGCGGATGTTTACCTTTTTTGGTCTTAAGGTAATTGGCTAATTTGGCCGAAAAGGTGGTTTTACCCGAACCTTGTAATCCCGACATCAGTATGATGGTAGGATTATTCTTAATATTGAGTTCTACGCTTTGGCTGCCCATGAGTTCGGCCAATTCGTCATGAACTATTTTTATCATCAATTGTCCGGGCGAAACAGCAGTTAATACGTTTTGACCAAGGGCTTTTTGTTTTACATCGTCGGTAAACTGCTTTGCTATCTTATAACTTACATCGGCATCGAGCAGGGCTTTGCGAACTTCTTTCAGGGTCTCGGCAATGTTTATTTCGGTTATATAACCATGTCCTTTAAGGACTTTAAACGCTCGCTCGAGTTTATCACTTAAACTATCAAACATATCTTGGAAATTTTTTGCAAAGGTAAGGTTTTTAAAAAGAAATTCAATAGGGGGAGGGGGATTTAGTGATTTGGTGATTTACTGAATTTTTATTGGGTGTATTAGGTTATTAAGTTATTATGACTGCATAATTTAGGCTTTGAGTCTGGTGACGAAAAGAAAATGCCACAAAGGCTCTAAAAGCACCAAACTTCACAAAGGACTACTTAATAACCAATAACATATTAACCTATTAACCCGCAGTTATTTGGCGATTTAGTGAATTGTTGATTTAGTGATTTAATTTCTTCCTTAGTGTTTCTTTGAGCCTTAGCGTCTTGGTGGCAAAGAAAGAATGCCACAAAGGCTCTAAAAGCACCAAACTTCACAAAGGACTACTTAATAAGCAATAACACATTAACCTATTTTATAATGATATAGCTATAAACAATTCGGGAAATTGATTTTGCTAAATTTAAACATGAAATTAATTTATCTGATTATCTGCATTCTACAAATAAATTCAAAAATAAATGCATTTTTTCATTAACCTTTTCAATCTGAGGTTTACTAATCAGAATTAGACCACAAAATAAATAAGTTTACTATGCATTTCGGCGGCATTTCATCATTAAACAGTAGTTTTCTGCCCACTATGGGTCAGAAGATAATATTTGATGCCACTACGCTTGATGATGAAGGGGGAAAAAGCCCAATTCAGTCAGGGGAAATGTCAATTTCAGTCAAAAACCCCAAAACGTTTACTCCTACCTTTGAACCTGAAGGTGCTTCCGATTCAAGGGGTATTATTTCCGTCTCATCCGAAACAGTTCAAGGTTCAAGGGGTATTATTTCCGTCTCATCCGAAGGAGCTTACGGTTCATGGGGAATTATTTCCGTCTCATCTGGAGGAGCTTACGGTTCAAGGGAAATAGCTTCAGCCTCATCTTTTGTATCTTACTACTCAAGGGGAATGGCTTCAGCCTCATCGGGAACAGTAGTAAACTCAAATGTAGGAGCTCAAGATTCAAAGGATATGACTTTAATCTCATCGG